>NZ_JAAEDT010000012.1:0-271008 GCF_013346865.1 Snodgrassella sp. ESL0323
TTTAACTCCGCCAAATGGCAGTTCAGCTACGGAATCACCGAAACGGTTAATAAATACCATACCGGTTTCAATTCGCGAGGCCAGATTTTTGGCGCGTTCAATATCTTTACAGAAAACGGTTCCGCCCAGACCAAAATTAGAATCATTAGCCAGTGTAATTGCTTCTTCATCATTTTTTACAACATACAACTGTGCTACAGGTCCGAAAAATTCTTCGAAATAAGCCGGATTATCCCGGCTGATATCCGTGATCAGTGTTGGGGCAAAAAAATTATATTCATCTAGCGGATTATTACATAATATCTTAGCGCCATAATCAATGGCAGTATAAAGCTGATCACCCAATATATTCAAGACCTTAAAAGATGAAAGGGGTGCCAGAGTAGTCTTTTCATCCATTGGATCGCTCATAACCACTTGAGCAAAATCATCCTTAACGATTTGGATAAATTGATCGGCTAATTTTTCATGAACGATAAACCGTTTTGCCGCAATACAAGCCTGACCGGCGTTAAACAAACATTCTGTTACTGCAGTATGTGCAGCGGCTACGACATCCGTATCGTCTGTAACGATGAATACACCATTACCTCCCAGTTCCATAGTCGATTTTTTCAGTTTACTACCAGCTAGTTCGGCTACAATACTACCGGTATCTTCAGACCCTGTTAGAGTTACACCTTGTACACGCTGGTCAGCAATGATTGCTACTATCTGATCATAGCTAACATATAAATTAGTATAAGTACCGGCTGGTGCTTTGGCTTTATGCAACAGATCTTCCACCAGTTGGGCACATTGCGGAACATTACTGGCATGTTTGGCTACTACCGGATTGCCTACGGCAATAGCTGGTGCAATTACTCGGATAAGCTGGTAAATAGGAAAACTCCATGATTCAATTGCCAGAATAATACCGATAGGGTGATGTTCTACCCAACCAGTACCTAGTTTGCTCGGATAGGCTATTGGTTTTAATAATTCAGCAGCATGTTTAACACAGTACTGAATAATTTCAATGGAGTTAATAACTTCGTTACGACTCTCTACAATACGTTTTCCCATCTCCATTGTAATAGTACGGGCAATCTTTTCCTGATGCTCTATCATTAATTTGGTCAAGCGCTGTAATAATTCCAGTCTTTCATCAATATTTTTGGGTTGTGACCATTCTGACTTATATAGTGTATGAGCCTGAGTCAGTGCGCTTTCAACTTCAGCATCAGTATGATTGGGAAAAATTTTGATAAGCTGCCTAGTGAGGGGATCAATGGATTGATATGCCATATTTAGCTATCCTTCAAACATATAATTGTAAGGATATTTTGTCTGTAAAATACGGAGCAGGAGAAAACAATTGTCCGAATTATGTGAGAAAAAATTTTAACAAAAATTATAAATATTAATATAGGCTATTAATGAATGTATGGCAGAAAATCAAGTTATCATAAAGCAGTATAGCTAGAATATGATTTACACTATCAGAGAACTGGACAGTATCATGAAAAATATTAAAATTGATTGGTGATTTTCCTTCATTTTATCTAAGAAAAGCAGCCTGTTTTACAGACTGCTTTTTGCAGAAGCAGTGAGCTTATTCCTGATCAAGTACCACCAATTTATGGTTAACAAATTCTTTAATACCCAAATCGCTAAGCTCACGTCCGTAGCCCGAACGTTTAACTCCGCCAAATGGCAGTTCAGCTACGGAATCACCGAAACGGTTAATAAATACCATACCGGTTTCAATTCGCGAGGCCAGATTTTTGGCGCGTTCAATATCTTTACAGAAAACGGTTCCGCCCAGACCAAAATTAGAATCATTAGCCAATGTAATTGCTTCTTCATCATTTTTTACAACATACAACTGTGCTACAGGTCCGAAAAATTCTTCGAAATAGGCCGGATTATCCCGGCTAATATCCGTGATCAGTGTTGGGGTAAAGAAATTATCTTTAGCTGGCTGGTTACCGCATAATACTTTAGCACCATGAGCAATGGCTGCATCCAGCTGTTCTTGTAGTGTTTCTTTGCTTTTACGAGATGAAAGGGGTGCCAGGGTAGTCTTTTCATCCAGGGGATCGCCCATCACTACCTGGGCAAAATCTTCCTGAACAATCCGGGTGAATTGTTCAGCCACTTTTTCATGCACTATAAAACGTTTTGCTGCAATACATACCTGACCGGCGTTAAACAAGCGTCCTGCTACTGCGGTATGTGCGGCGGCTACTACATCTGCATCATCTGTGACAACGAATACATCATTACCGCCCAGTTCCATAGTAGATTTTTTCAGTTTACTGCCAGCCTGTCCGGCTACAATACTGCCGGCACCTTCTGAGCCTGTCAAAGCCACACCCTGTACGCGTTTGTCACCGATAATGGTTTCTATCTGCTCAGGGGTTACAAACAGATTGGTATAAGTACCGGCAGGTGCCTGAGCTTCATGCAGTAGATCTTCCACCAGTTGCGCGCATTGCGGAACATTACTGGCATGTTTGGCTACTACCGGATTACCGACAGCAATAGCCGGTGCAATAACCCGGATAAGCTGGTAAATGGGAAAATTCCATGGTTCAACAGCCAGAATAATACCGATAGGATGATGTTCTACCCAGCCAGTACCCAGTTTGCTCGGATAGGTTAACGGTTTCAATAACTCGGCAGCCTGTTTTGCATAGTACTGAACGATTTCTATGCAATTAACAACTTCATTACGGCTTTCTGCAATGCGTTTGCCCATATCCAGGGTGATAATTCGGGCAATTTTTTCCTGATGCCGTGTCATAATTTCAGCCAGGCGTTGCAGTAAGGCCTGTCTTTCGCTGATATTTTCCGGTTGCGACCATTCAGACTTATATAAAGCATGTGCCTGAGTCAGTGCGTTTTCTACTTCAGCATCTGTATGATTGGAAAAAGTTCTGGCCAGCTCGCCAGTAAACGGATTGATAGATTGATAAGCCATGTTCAGCTATCCTCCACAAGTAAGATTGTAAGAATATTTTGTCTGTAAAAATGCAGAGCAGAAGAAAGCAGCTGTCTGAATCATACTGAAACAGGTTTAATTCGATTAATAAATGTTAACAAAAGCTGCTAATGATTGTACGGCAGAGGAAAAGTTGCTGTAAAGAAGCTTATAAGGATGAATGTAGTGGTTTGGGTAAAGGATATTCAACACCATTATAATGTAATGTGTATTTTCTTTTTATTGACTTAGTTACTTCTTCAACACATTTCCCTTTTTTATTTAATTTACCAATTTGTTTTTGTTCATTATATGAAATAATCAAATCTTTATAATTATTGGTTGTGTTTTTTCCTAATAATAAAGCAGCATTTTTGCTATGGAATTCAGCAATACAATTATCATCCAATTCACCACCATCGTTTTTTAATACTAACTTATTAACAACTAGATTGAGTTTTTCATTTTTTTGCACATAGAGATTAATTATTTGTTCAGAGAAAGGAAAAATACGGGAATAATTTCTAAAGTTAGCACGAATACCAAAAGCTCGGGATTCATTATTAAGCTGATAATGAGCAGTATCGATTTCAAAATCAGTTAATTCAACAGCGTCACTATAAAATGCATCCTGTTCCCATTTATGAGCAATTAATTCACCACTTTGCGTATCCACAAGCAAAACATCAAGATCATAATAAATTGTCCCTTCGATTTCATTAGGAATTGGTAAAACCACAATTGTTTTACTTTTATCAGCAGGCCATATCTTACAAACTGCATTATCACTGCCGCGAGAAGAATGATATTTTTCAAGTAAATGATTAATCCATTTTTCACAGTTAGCACTACTTATCATAGGAAAGCAAAGAGTGATGACTAGTAATAATTTTTTTAAATTTTTCATTGGGTATTTTTTATTATTAGTAAGAATTTACTTTTAAGTGAAAATGTAATATTGCCTATAGTTTTTGATTCTTTCGAATCTAAACAAAAAATTTAATGAAGTTAATTGAATTTCAATTAAAATTTACATAATTAATTTACATAATTTGTATTGGAACATTAATTAAATTTATAAATATAATCACTCCGTGATTTTACTCATGTAATAACAGGAGCTAGCATTATAATTTAGATTGATAATCTAAAACATTCTAATTTTTAATATCTTCTTTATATAACACGAAATAATTTCAATCTGATCATCAGAATCTTCTATTTAATGAATAAAATTCATTGCAACAGAAGCATTCAGTAAAGTTGGTTTGGCACTTAAATCTGATTTGATGCTAATAGAATTTAGTATCACAGCCAGACTATGACTCGTACTACGAAGGGGCCGGCCAGTACCATAAATAAACCAGCCAGAATCATAGTCAGGCTGGCAACCACGCCTTCATCAGCATTACGCTGAATTGCCCGAGAAGTACCAAATCCATGTGCGGCATTACCAAATGCAGCACCATTAGCCAGATGCAGACGGCTGCGGCTTAATGCCAGTGTGATATCACCGAAGAGCATACCTGCCAGTCCGGTTATAATGGTAAATACAGAGACCAGAGCGGCAGAGCCATGAATTTTATTTGCCAGCTCAATGGCAAACGGAGTAGATACAGAACGGGCCATCAGGCTATAGGTCACTTCGTGGTTAAAATGAAACAGACGTGCCATCAGATAAGCGCTGCCCACCCCGACAAACATTCCAACGATAATTGCTGTCATCAGAATCGGTAACTGACGTTTCATTACATCACGATATTGATAAATCGGAATGGCAAAAGCAACAGTGGCCGGACCAAGTAAACCTGAAATATACCGCGTATATTGATTGTATTGGGCATAGCTGATATTAAGCCATTGCATGACAGCTATGGTTAATACACTAAAAGTAATAGCGGGTGACAAAAATATAACTGGTTTAGCGCGATAGCATTTTTTTGCCAGTGCATATAATGCGATTGTCCAGATAAAACAGCCGGCAGCAATTATATTCATAACAGATATCCAGTAAAAATTTATTGTGTGGCAGTCTAAATATGGCGATGTTTAATCCATGCCCGGCGCAGGCGATAACAATATTTAAGAGTAAGTGCAGTACTGCTCATTACCAGGAATGTACCTATGACGATGCTAATAATCAGCTGCCATCCTTCAGCTGCAAACAATGCTTTATATTGCACTACTGCGATAAGAACAGGCATAAAATACAACATTAATTCGCCCAGTAAAGCCTGAGCACCGCTGGCTAACCAGGACAATTTCAGTATATTTAGCTGTAATAAAAGCAATACCAGAACTAGCCCGATTACACCGCCAGATAAGGGAATATGTGTCATTCTTTCGATGCCTGACCCTATCAGCCAGAATAAAATGATTAATAAAATTTGTGCGCATATACGTAAGCAGTTTGTCTGACGAAGGTGTAACATATTCATTTTGGCTTTTCTCTATAACCAGTTATTGAAAACTTACCATTATAATTAGTCTTATTAGGCATAATATGAATTATAATTTTATTATTATTCTTTTTTTGAATATTTATGATTGATATAAAGGCACTTCAGTGCTGGGTTGCTCTGGTTCAGAATCACAGTTTTTCAGTTACTGCGGAAAAACTGGCACTATCCCAACCGAGTGTAAGCAAGATTATCCATGCACTTGAAAATGATTTAAACGTAGCCTTATTGCAAAAAGGCGAAAACGGACGCAAGCGCCAGGTGCTGCCAACGGAAATTGGTCAGTGTGTATATGAACGTTCTCTGCAGATACTTAATCAGGTGTCGCTGCTGAAACAGGAGGTAGAAGATTATCGCGAACTTAAATCGGGTATGTTGCGTATCGGAATGTCGTTATTGGGCAGTCGTTTGCTGACGCCGGCTTTTTTTCGTTTTCATCAGCAATGCCCGGATATTGAACTGGCTTTTATTGAAGCAGGTACTCGTGATATTGAAGCTGCATTGCTAGATAACCGTTTGGATGTAGGGCAGTTGTTGTTACCCGTTAGAGATGAGTTTGAACATATTCCTTTATGTAATTATCCGATGATGGTGCTGTTTCCGCGTAAACGCCTGGTTCAAGTATCAGAATCCATGTCGTTACGCAGTCTGCGAGATGAATCTTTTATTTTGTTTAGTCGTGGATTTGTTTTGTATGAACGAATTGTCAATGCCTGTCGTGATCAGGGGTTTGAGCCAAATGTAGTTTGCTGTACCAGCCAGTGGGAGCTTTTACGTGATATGGTAGCAAAAGAAATGGGCATTGCTTTACTACCCAGTTATTATACGGATGAATTTGACGATAAAATATTTGCAGCTGTTCCGTTAACCGATCCGGCTATTAACTGGAGTCTGTCCATGGCATGGCCTCGCCACAAAAAACTGACACCGGCTGTAAAAGCGTGGCTTAGAGTAATCAGAGAGGAATTTTCACGTTAATAATCAGAATTAATTGTCTGCTTAAGTAGTATAAATAGCAGGGGAGTGAAAAAATGCCGGGTAAACTTATCATTAATTAAAATAATCGCCAGAAATAAGATTGTTTATCTTTACTATTTATTTGATAATGTTGTTTAATATTAATAATTGTTATTATAAAGATATTCAGCTGATAAATTAGATTCAATAAATACCTTAAAAATACTCTGAAAACCAGTTTTGTAACTCCTGTTTCACCTCAAATTGCTGCAATCTAAAATATGAAAGGTTTTTCATGATCAGCAAAGTATTCGGAATACCTTATTATGCTGTTGTATTTACTTCCCAACGCAGCCATGGTGATTTCGGTTATGCGGAAATGGCACAAAATTTATTAAATGAAGCTGAAAAAATGGAAGGGTATTTAGGAGCAGATAGCGTTAGAGATGCGGAAGGAACAGGCATTACCGTTTCATACTGGCGTACACTTGAGGCTATTAATAAATGGAAAAACCATACTTTACACATGGAGGGGAAAAAAATGGGTATCAAGCAATGGTACGAAGAATATTCAATCCGTATCAGTAAAGTTGAAAATGAAAAATTTTTTGAATCTTGTGATTCAAACTCAGATGAATAATAAGGTAATTGGTAATAGCTTCTTATCCGTCTGAGCTTATTATTTATAAATCTGCATCAGTGCAGAATCAGTAGTTTAACCATACATTCTGGTCGCGATTGCTCAGACCATTCAGTTTATTCAATTCTCAGAGTACATATGGTCCTGCATAATTTTTTCATAAACTGCATCAGGGACATAACGGCGAATCATGGCCTGCCAGTTTTGCGGTCCGACCATGCCTTTTATCATGGTTGATGATACTTCGGCATATTCACGCGGTGGTATCAGGAAAATAGTGGAAATTTCCGGCTGTAAGTCATGATTGATATGGCGCATGGAACGCTCATACTCATAATCAGAAGCGGTACGAATACCACGGATAATGAAATCTGCACCAATACTGCGCGCATAATTAACCAGATACTGATTTTGAAAACTGGAGATTTTGACATTGGGAAAATTTGCCGTGATAGCCTGAAGCATTTCTTTACGTTCTTCAACTGAATATGTGGCATTTTTTTCCGGATTCACGCCAATAGCGACGATTAGTTCATCAAATAATGGTTGCGCTTCACGAATCATCCACAGATGGCCATTGGTAGGTGGATCAAAGCTGCCGGCATAGACTGCACGGCGGATGGTTGAATTAGTCATTATTGCGTATTCCGAACTGCTTTTTGTCATGCGAAAAAAATTAACCTGTATGCTGATATTTTGCTGTTGCGTATGAATAATTTAATTATAAACAGTTATTGCTTTTCAATGATTTTATTACAAAGCTGCGCAGCTTAATCAGTTGCGTCTGAATTGTCAAAGCATAATTATTTTTTATTCTTAACAGAAAACTTTAAGCCTGATATTGATAAATGGTGGTTAATAAATGCGGTTATATTTCTGATACTTAGGGTAAAAATCTTGTAAACTTGCCGTGAAGTATTTTGAAACTATAAGTGGTAATATGTAAATAGATTGCCTGGTGGAGTGTTTATTTTTGATAAAGGCAATGAATTAAAAAGATAATAGGAAATAGTATAAAATAATCAATTTTACTGCAATAGTATACAGATTAGTTGGTTTATCTAGTTATTTTGCCATATATGAAACCTCAATCAGGTTTTTTCGTTGTGTATCACTGGAATATTTTCTTTACCAAATTTATATCAGGTTTAGTGTTTATTTTGTTATTTTGTTTAAAATTGAAATCTTTTTATATTTTTCTATTGTTTTTTTTAGTGGCAGTTTCTCTTAATAACTACTATATTTCAGAGATTGAATTGCAGCATAGAGTATTCAGACTTTAATCAGATAAATATTGAATGTATTTTCAGTTTGGCAATGTGTTAGTGTTTATTTGATTGAAATTATTAAAATTTTAAAATTATATTTTTGTTGATAAAATAAAAATGATCACATATATGGTTTTAAATCTGTATTGTTTATCATTTGGTATTCATAATTAGTAACAGAAATGAGATATTAATTACTAACATGATATATTGATGAGAATGGTTTTCATCCTTTACAATCTTAATCTTTTTGCCGCTATTGATTAATTAGAGCAAAATTTGAGTGATATACGGATTATTAAGCAAATGAAAAAAAAATGGGTTAAAAGGTTTGTATGGTTGTTAGTTGTGGTGGTGCTGGCTGCTATTGTATGGAGCCTGTTTTTTAAACCTAAAGATCAGATGAATTTTGTGACAGATGATGTTCGCCGCAGCGATATCATGCAGACAGTTAATGCCACAGGAGAAATTGCGGCGGCACAATTGGTTGATGTTGGTGCTCAGGCTTCTGGCCAGATCAAAAAACTGTATGTCAAACTAGGTCAGCAGGTTAAAAAAGGTGATTTGATTGCTGATATTGATTCTACTACCCAGTTAAATACCCTCAACACTAATAAAGCTAAGCTGGATACTTATCGTGCTCAGTTGGTATCTGCTCAAATTGCATTGAAAATGAAGCAGCGTGCATTTGACCGTGAACGCGCGCTGATGGGGCAGGATGCTACCTCTAAAGCAGATTTTGATAATGCTCAGGATAATCTGGCCGCAGCACGGGCTAACGTGGCTGAGCTGAAGTCACAAATCCGGCAAACACAGATTGCCATTAATACTTCAGAAGCAGATTTAGGCTATACCCGCATTACTGCTCCAATGGACGGTACAGTTGTATCCATTCCAGTAGAAGAGGGACAAACTGTGAACTCCAGTCAGAATACGCCAACGATTGTACAGCTGGCTGACTTAAGCAAAATGCTGAATAAAATGCAGATTGCCGAGGGCGATATGAGTAAGGTTAAGGCAGGAATGCATTTAACTTTTACTACGCTGGCGGACAATAACAAAGTGCGTAAAGCTACTCTTGAAGCAGTAGATCCGGGGTTAACCAAGATGTCTCAGGGAAGTTATGACACCAGTACGGATACAACTGATACAGCTATTTATTACTATGCCCGGGCTCTGGTTCCGAATGATGACGGCACACTGCATATCGGGATGACTACTCAGAATAATATTTTTGTGAAATCTGTTAAAAATGTACTGACTGTATCGAATCAGGCAATTAGGCATAACCGTGGTAAACAAGTGGTGAAAGTGCTGGACGATAATCAGCAGGTACAGGAAAAACAGATTCAGACTGGTATTACAGACGGTATGCGCACAGAAGTGAAATCAGGCCTGAAAGAGGGTGACCGGGTAGTTTTATCTGCGCTGAGCAAGGCAGACGCCAAAAATGGTGTCAGCAAAGAACCTAAAATGCGCGGTCCGAGAATGTAAGCCATGAGTTTATTGGAAATTAAGGCGATCAATCGCTGGTTCGGTACTGGTGAAAACCGGGTTCAGGTGCTCAAAGATATTAATCTGAGCATAGAAAAAGGCGATTTTGTAGCTATTATCGGTCAGTCTGGTTCGGGTAAGTCTACTCTGATGAATATCATTGGCTGTCTGGATGTGCCGTCCAGCGGTTCGTACAAAATTGATGGCGTAGAAACTGCTGCTATGACCGCAGATGAACAGGCCGCTTTGCGCCGTCGCAGCTTTGGTTTTATTTTTCAGCGCTATAACCTGCTCGGCACATTAACAGCACGTGAAAATGTAGCCCTGCCAGCTGTATATGCCGGTATGGAATACGATGAGCGAATGAAACGGGCGGATGAGTTGCTGGCTCAGCTCGGGCTTGCCGGTAAGGAAGAAAACCGTCCCAGTGAACTGTCCGGTGGTCAGCAGCAGCGGGTAAGTATTGCCCGTGCGCTGATGAACGGCGGCGAAATTATTCTGGCAGACGAGCCAACAGGTGCGCTGGATACCGGTAGCGGAAAAAATGTGATGGAAATCCTGCATAAACTGCATGATGCCGGTCATACCATTGTAATGGTTACACATGATCCGACGATTGCTGCTAATGCTAACCGGGTAATTGAAATTAGTGACGGACGGATTATCGCCGACCACAGTAAGAATACAGATATTCCGCCCAG
The DNA here is from genome assembly GCF_013346865.1 of Snodgrassella sp. ESL0323. Lineage (NCBI taxonomy): Bacteria > Pseudomonadati > Pseudomonadota > Betaproteobacteria > Neisseriales > Neisseriaceae > Snodgrassella > Snodgrassella sp. ESL0323. Next base: position 10,485 of record NZ_JAAEDT010000012.1, read on the forward strand.
CAATATTGAGAGTATTGAAGAGCATAATTCATGGCATTTTTACCGTGATCAGTTTTTTGAATCTTTTCTGATGTCTATTCAGGCGATTATGGCGCATAAGATGCGCTCGTTTCTTACGATGCTCGGCATTATTATCGGTATTGCTTCAGTGGTGTCGGTAGTTGCACTGGGAAGAGGGTCGCAGGAAAAAATTCTTGAAAACATCAATGCTATGGGCACAAACACGGTTTCCGTATATCCGGGTTACGGATATGGGGATCGCCGTTCTTCGCGTATTAAAACGCTGACTGTTGGTGATGCAGAGGTCCTGAAGCAACAGGACTATGTTGACAGTGTCACTCCGGGTGTTAATACCAGTGGTACGCTGACTTATGATAATCAGTCTCTTTCAGCTCAGTTATACGGTGTAGGTGACCAGTATTTTGATGTACGCGGTATCAAGCTTGCTTTTGGCAGGCTGTTTAATGAGGATGATGTAACTCAGAACAGTCAGGTAGTCGTAATTGATGACAATACCAAAAACAAATTGTTTGCTGATGGTACTAATCCGCTGGGAAAGGTTATTCTGTTTAATAAACGGCCATTGCGTATTATCGGAGTAACAGAACCCAATAATAACGGCTTTTCGGACAGTGACAGTTTACAACTGTTTACTCCTTATACCACGCTGATGAACCGGATTTCCGGCTCTAAATACATTACTTCAGTTACGGTAAAGGTAAAAGATAATGTCAATTCACAAACGGCAGAAAAAGGCATTATTGAATTACTGAAAGTACGTCATGGTACAGAGGACTTTTTTACCCGTAACAGTGACACTATTAAGCAGACAATTGAAAGTACTACCGGCACCATGACTCTGCTGATATCAAGTATTGCGCTGATATCTCTAGTCGTAGGCGGTATCGGGGTGATGAATATCATGCTGGTATCGGTAACCGAGCGGGTGAAGGAGATTGGTATACGCATGGCTATCGGTGCACGTCAGCACAATATTCTTGAACAGTTTCTGATTGAAGCGGTGCTTATTTGTCTGATTGGCGGGTTGGTAGGTGTACTGTTTTCGTTTGCCATCAGTATGCTGTTTAATTTGCTGGCAACAGATTTTGCTATGTCATTCTCAACAATTTCTATTGTGATGGCTGTACTTTGTTCAAGTGTAATTGGTGTGATGTTTGGTTTTATGCCGGCAAAACGTGCATCGCAGCTTAATCCTATTGACGCGCTGTCACGCGATTAATTGTGTTGATGCTGAAATTTAAATCTGGCGGAAATGGCTGTACTGCATTGATAAATGCAGTAAGCGTCAGAATAAAAAGTTACGATGATGAGAGATAATTTTGTGAAAAAACGCAGCGCAGTATGGATGCTGAGTCTGAGTCTGGTGTTAACGGCCTGTGCTACGCATAGTTCCTATCCGCAGCAAAGCATGCATAAAGCCGGAATGCTGAGCAGTGCAGAAATTGCTGCGCAGTATCAGGTTAATGCTAACTGGTGGGAAATTTACCATGATGACACTCTGAATCAACTGGTAAATACTGCGCTGGCTAATAATGTTGATTTGCGTCAGGCAGCACTGACAGCTGAAAAAGCACGTTATAGTGCCCGCCTGACAGCAGTAGACCTGGTACCGAATGCCAGTGGTTCTCTTGGCGCCAGCAGCTCCAAAGATCTGAAACATGGCGGGGTGTCCAGCCGTAATTTTACCGGCCAGCTCGGATTAAGTTATGAACTGGACGTATGGCAGAAAATTCGTGCCAATACCAATGCGGCACGCTGGAAATATCAGGCCAGTGAAGAGGATCTGGCCGCCAGCAGACTCTCACTGATTAATAGTGTCGTCGATAATTATTTTCATCTTGCCTACATTGATGGTGCAATCAGTTTAACTAAAGACAGTATTGAACAATACCGGCAGATTGCCAGAATCTCTCAGGCACAGTATCAGGTAGGTAAAGTCAGCAGCATTAATGCTACTAATGCCAAACAATCGTTACTGAGCGCAGAGAATAATCTGACCTCATTGCAGCAGAACCGGCTGGAAGTATTGCAGAATCTACATAATTTACTCAATCAGCGTCCGGGTGAGGTAACGGATATTCAACCAACATCTTTAAATCAGATTCATTTGAGTGAAGTGAATCTGAATGTGCCATTGTCTGTTCTGGCTAATCGTCCTGATTTACGTGCGGCAGAATATCGTTTGCAATCTGCTTTTTCCAGTCAGCAGGCAACTAAACGTAGCTGGTATCCGAGTATTAGTTTGAATGGTGCGGTTAATTCGCGTTCTGAGGCTGCTTCTTCGGCTTTACATTTTCCTGTCGGTACGGCAAGTGTTAATGTAAATTTGCCTTTTCTCGACTGGCAGACTCTGTATTGGCAGAACAAACAGGCTAAGGCAGATTTTGAAAGTGCTAAACTGACTTTTGAACAATCTCTGACTACCGCCCTTAATGAAGTTGAACGCTATTACCGGCAATACACGCTTAGCCGCAATACATTGGCCAATAATGAACAAAAATACCAGTACGATTTAAAAAACAGTCGCTACTACCATGCCCGCTATCAATACGGTACTAATCCGCTTAGTGACTGGCTGGATGCATTGAATACTCAGTATTCTTCGGCACAAAATGTGTTAAACAACCGTTATAGTGTCCTGCAAAATGAAAATCTGATTTATCAGGCTATGGCCGGACGCTATCAGCCGCAATAATATTCAAGCCGGCCTGTTTGAAAATATACAGGCCGGCTTTTTATAGGTTAGTTGATAATTGAATTATTTTTCTGTTTTCATTACACTAATGACTAACAAAAAAATCGCCCCTCAAAAAGGGGGCGCAAAAAGGAACACAAACCACTACCAATAGAAAAGTGCTAAATAAATTGTTGAACAAAAACAATCTATTTTAAATCTGTGAGTATGTTCAGAAATGGCTGCAAAATATTTGTGAATATTTGTGTCGTTTCGTGAACATAGATGCATCATAAACAAATTATTTTCTAATTGCAAATGATAGTTATTATTATTTGCAAAAATAACTGAGAATTTTATTTATAATTTTGTTTTTAAAAGAAAAATAAATAGTGGTATATATACCCGTTAATAGAGACTATGACAAAAAATACTAAAAAATAATGTTTTATCCGGATAAAACAGCTTGATGACTATTAGTTTGTAATAGTCATCTGTTGGATTTGCCTGCTGAGTAATTTGTTTTACCGGCACGGACGGCTGTTATGCACCGGAGTTGATTTTTTAGTATTATCGGAGTTTTAAGTCAGCGGTGTTCAACCGCATAAAGCATTGAATCAATATGCGTCAAATTATTCTTGATACTGAAACCACCGGACTGTATGCAAACAATGGTGATCGCCTGATTGAATTTGCCGGTGTAGAAATGGTAGACCGGCGCCTTACCGGAAATAATCTGCATCTGTATATTAATCCTGAGCGCGATATTCCAGACGAAGCTGTGGCAGTACACGGAATTACACTGGAAAAGCTACAGGAAATGAATGCACCGGTGTTTGCCGGTGTGGCTCAGCAGATTGCCGACTACCTGCATGGTGCCGAACTGATTATTCATAATGCTGCATTTGATGAAGGCTTTCTGGATATGGAGTTTGAGCGTCTGGGTATGCCCAAGATTGAAACGATTACCAGTGGGATAGTTGATACGCTCAAAATGGCTCGTGATAAATATCCGGGACAGAAAAATTCGCTGGATGCTTTATGTACGCGGCTGGAAGTAGACCGCAGTAAGCGTGTACTGCATGGTGCACTGATTGACTGTGAATTACTTGGTGAAGTTTATCTGGCCATGACCCGAAGCCAGTTCAGTCTGGTAGATGAACTGATGGCTACTGCTGCTGCCAGTGAAAATCAGATTGCAGACAGCAAATATCAGATAAAACATACTGGGTTAACAGTAGTGGAACCCAGTGCAGAAGAACTGGCTGAACATGAAGCTTATTTGCAGGCGTTGGATAAAATAGTTGGTGAACCCTGTATGTGGCGAAAATGGCAGGAAAATAACGGGGATAAATCTGTATGACCCGGCATGTAGTGCTGATTCCTGCCGCGGGTGTCGGAGCACGATTTGGTGCAGAATGTCCGAAACAGTATGTTACTTTAGCCGGTCAGACTGTATTACAGCATACAGTGTCGCGACTGGCACAAATCAGTGCAATTGATCTGTTTTTGATTGTTGTATCAGAACAGGATGAATATATCGATGCTGTCTATCCGGCAGATTTATTACCTCCAGATGTGCATATCCTGCGCTGTGGCGGAGCAACTCGGGCGCAAACTGTGCGCAATGGGATTGTGCAGGCGCAAAAATATTTTAATGTACAGGATAACGACTGGGTACTGGTACATGATGCCGCTCGCTGCTGTGTGAGTACGGATTCTGTAAAACGTTTATTAGCTGCTGTGCAAGATCATGCAGTAGGCGGGTTACTAGCGCTTCCCGTAGCAGATACGCTTAAACAGGCAGATGAGCAACAGCAGGTAAGCCGGACAGTGAACAGGACAGGTTTATGGCAGGCTCAGACTCCACAAATGTTTCGTACCGGTATTCTGGCCAGAGCACTGGCACAAGCAGATTTAGATGTGATTACAGATGAATCTTCTGCCGTAGAGGCGCTTGGTCTGACTCCATTACTGGTAGCAGGGGACATACGCAATCTGAAACTCACCAGTGCACAGGATGCGTTACTGGCTAGCTATTTTTTACAGCAGGACACCATTAAATGAGTTCTTTAAGAATTGGTCAGGGTTATGATGTGCATCAGCTCGTTAGCGGGCGGCCATTGTTACTTGGCGGCGTAAAAATTCCTTTTGATAAAGGTTTGCTTGGTCATTCTGATGCAGATGCGTTATTGCATGCGATTACCGATGCACTGCTGGGTGCAGCCGCTTTAGGTGATATTGGCAAGCTTTATCCGGATACAGCTGCTGCAAATAAAGATGCCGATAGCCGTGTACTGTTACGCGGTGCCTGTGCTGCCGTTCGGGCTGCCGGCTGGTGTGTGGTCAATGTTGATAGTACGGTTATTGCTCAGGAGCCGAAATTGCGTCCTTATATAGATCAGATGCGCATAAATATTGCAGCTGATTTGAATATAGCTGTGGATGCAGTAAATGTTAAGGGTAAAACCAATGAAAAATTAGGCTATCTGGGGCGGAAAGAAGCTATTGAGGCTCAGGCAGTCGTATTGCTGACGGCAGTTTAATCCTGTTGCGGCATCAGTTATAATTTCGTGCAGGAATAATTATTGTTTGAAATGTACTTAAAGTTAAGCTGATCAAGGAGCAGTAGAATGGCCACACAGGATGAGTTGAAACGTCAGGCAGCGCAAAAAGCTGTTGAATATGTCAATGAAAACGAGTATCTGGGTATTGGTACCGGTTCTACCGTGTATTTTTTTATAGAGGCACTGGCACAAAGTAAAAAGCAGATTAAAGGTGCAGTATCCACATCTGCCCTGACCAGTGAAACTTTAAAAAAATTTGGTATTCCGGAAGTAACACTCAATGAAGTGAATGGTTTACCGCTGTACATTGATGGAGCTGATGAAATCAATCATTTATTGCAGATGATTAAAGGTGGCGGCGGTGCATTGTTAAATGAAAAAATTGTTGCCAGTGCTGCTGAGAAATTCATTTGTATTGCTGATGAAAGTAAATATACCAGTCGTCTTGGTCATGTATCGTTACCAGTGGAAGTGACACCCAATGCTCGTTCACTGGTAGCGCGCCGGCTACTGAAACTTGGCGGAGAGCCTGAACTGCGTCTGGGTTTTACTTCTGATCATGGTAATCAGATACTGGATGTAGCTAATTTGAACTTTGATGAGCCGATTAAAATGGAAGATGCCATTAATAAGATACCCGGTGTAGTGGAAAATGGTTTGTTTACTCACCATCCGGCTGATTTACTGGTGCTGGGTTGCAGCGATGGTGTCAAGGTATTAACTGCCAGAGTCTGAATTCGCTGCACAGAAGTATTTAATATTACAATTAATTAATATCTGCGCAGCCAGTTACCTGAAAAAAGGGTAGCTGGCTGCTGTTGTTTTAAAGGTTTATTCTGTTCAGGCCGACATATTTAACAATGTGGTTTTCTGATAAATGCATAAAAGACAAAAAATTCTGACTAACTGGCGTAAAATTCTGGTCTGGGTGGCTGTTATTCTGACAATCGCTAAAGTGTGGTTGCCGGAAAGTATAATTACACCTTTAGCGGAATGGACACAGAAAGCGGACAGTATTGTGCGCTCTGTACAGGATTTGCTTAATGGTAAGCCGCCTGTAAGAGGAAAAAAATGGGCAGTAGCCAGTAAAGGACGCTATTCCGGTAATGTTGACAGTGTGCATGACGGAGATACTGTGCATATCAGAGACAAGGACGGGCATACGCATAAAGTTCGTCTGGCTAATATTGATGCGCCGGAAATCAAACAAGCTTATGGTATAGCCAGTCGCGATGCCTTAAAAGCACGTATTGAGGGTAAGTATGTTGATGTCAATGTGGTTGCTATAGATCAGTATCAGCGTGAGGTTGGTCAGATTATATTAAATAATGCAGATATTAACTTATGGATGGTTCAGCAGGGATATGCATGGCATTACGACTCAATTGCTAAAAAGCAGCAGGATCGATTAGGTTTTGGCCGTTATCAAAGTGCTCAGATACAGGCGCGCCAAAATCGTCTCGGTTTATGGCACAATGCCAGTGCAATAGCACCGTGGCAGTTTCGTCAGCAACAAAAAAACCGATAATGGTTTAATTTCATGAATGCACAAAAGCGCAAGAAAATATTCACTCGTTTGCAGGCCGTCTGTCAGAATCCGACTACAGAGCTGATATATCATTCACCATTTGAATTATTGATAGCTGTTATGCTCTCGGCACAGGCAACGGATGTTTCTGTCAATAAATGCACTGTACATTTATTCCAAATGGCACCCACAGCACAAGCCATGCTGGAGTTAGGAATAGATAAAGTTATGGAGTGTATTCGGACCATCGGTTTATATAAAACCAAAGCCAAACATGTGATGGAAACTTGCCGGATTCTGGTGCAGCAGTATAACGGAGATGTTCCGCAAACCAGAGAAGAGCTGGAGGCATTGCCGGGAGTAGGGAGAAAAACGGCTAATGTTGTGCTGAATACAGCTTTTGGTCATCCAACGATTGCAGTAGATACGCATATTTTCCGGGTATGTAATCGTACTGGTCTGGCACCGGGTAAAACGGTACGTGAAGTTGAGGATAAATTAATGAAGGTGGTGCCGAAACAGTTCAGACTTAATGCACATCACTGGCTTATTTTACACGGACGTTACATATGTAAAGCGCGTAAACCGCTGTGTGAGCAATGTCTGATAAATGATTTGTGCGAGTACCCGGCAAAGTCGACTTTAACCGTCTGATTGTGTAACTTAACGCCTCTTTTCGTTACAATATTATTAATCTTTGCTTGTGTAAGAAAACAAAAAAGTTAGGGAAGTGGATGCGGATAAATCGCAAATATATGTTGACAGCAATTTTGTCAGTGTTGTTGGTAGCAGCAGGTTGTGACAGGCTAGAACAATGGTTTGGCAAAAATAAGGACGGTCAGGGTTTTGTGAAGGAAATACCTGCCGGTACTGATGGGAACAGCAATCAGGTAGCTATGTTGTTGCCCGATTTTACCCGGCTGGTCGACCAGCAAGGTCCGGCAGTAGTCAATATTCAGGCTACACGCAATAACCGTAATATCGATAATGAAGCCGGTCCGGATGCTTTGCCTGACAATGATCCGTTTTACGAATACTTCAAACGCCTTTTGCCAAATGTACCGCAAACCCCGCAGGCAAATGATGATGAATATAATTTTGGTTCAGGTTTTATTATCAGTAAGGATGGTTATATTCTTACCAACACTCATGTAGTCAACGGTATGAATAATATTAAGGTTTTACTGAATGACAAACGTGAATTTCAGGCAAAACTGATTGGTGCTGATGCTCAGTCTGATGTTGCATTATTAAAAATCAATGCCGATGAATTACCGGTTGTAGAACTGGGTAATCCTGAAGAATTAAAAGTCGGAGAATGGGTAGCGGCCATTGGTGCGCCGTTTGGTTTTGATAATAGTGTGACTGCAGGCATTGTTTCAGCTAAAGGACGCAGCCTGCCGGAAGAAAACTATACGCCGTTTATCCAGACTGATGTGGCTATTAATCCCGGAAATTCAGGTGGACCATTATTTAATCTTAAGGGACAGGTAGTAGGAATTAACTCACAGATATACAGCCGCAGTGGTGGCTTTATGGGTATTTCTTTTGCCATTCCGATTGATGTGGCCATGAATGTAGCCGAACAATTGAAAACATCAGGTAAGGTACAGCGAGGCCGGCTTGGAGTAGTTATTCAGGAAGTCAACTATAATCTGGCCAAATCTTTTGGTCTGGATAAAGCTAATGGTGCGCTGATTACTCAAGTTGTTGCCGGCGGACCGGCAGCTAAAGCAGGCTTATTATCCGGTGATATCGTACAAAGTGTGAATGGCGATGAGCTAAAGAATTCAAGCGATTTGCCGGTGAAAGTTGGTTTACTGCCACCAGGTAAGCAAATCGTTCTGGGTATCTGGCGTAAAGGTCAAAAAGAAGAAATCAAGGTAACGCTGGATAATGTGTCTCCGGCTGTAGCTAATCCGGCCAGTTCTGCCAGTAGTACCATTATGCCAACTGACGGAACCAGTTTTGCCGAACACCGTCTCGGTCTGGTATTGCGGGCAACAGCTCAGGGGCTGATTATTGAAGACATCAGCGGGCTGGCTGCACAGGTAGATTTACGTCGTGGCGATATTATTATCGCCGTTGGTCAGAAACTGGTACATGACGAAAAAGATTTTGATAATGCAGTAGCAGCCAGTGGAAAAAATGTACCTCTGTTAATCAGGCGTGCAAACAATACCCTGTTTATTGCTATGATGTTGCCGTAATCTTTTCATAAAGATATTGTTTTTAGGATATGTTCTAGTTGGATTATCAGTTAATCGCACAGGTCGTTTACACCATTATGTAGGTTTTATTAATTGCTCCATTGTTAATGATGGATCACTTTCTGGTCAGACCACACGCGATTCATTCAGAAAAATTTTGGAATAATTTATGTTGTCAGTACATCCCAAAGCATTAGCACGTGGTCCGGTTATGGCTGATGTGGCAGAGTTCAGGTTAAGTGATATCGAACGTGAACGTTTATGTCATCCGGCCATTGGTGGTGTGATTCTGTTCCGGCGCAATTATCAGTCACGTGCTCAGTTAACCGAGCTGGTTGCGGAAATTAAAGCATTAAGAACACCGGAGCTTATTGTCGCTGTTGATCATGAAGGCGGGCGGGTACAGCGCTTTATTCCCGAATTTACCCGATTGCCGGCCATGCGTACTCTGGGACAGTGCTGGGAGCAGCATGGTGCAGCAATGGCCGACAAAATGGCCGAAACAGTAGGCTGGGTGCTGGCTACTGAATTACGTGCCTGTGGCATAGATTTATCATTTACGCCTGTTCTGGATTTGGACTGGGGTGAATGTGCTGTTATCGGTAATCGCAGTTTTCATCAGCAGCCGGCTGTAGTCAGCTCTCTGGCAGTAGCTTTGCAACGTGGTCTGGCTCGTGGTGGTATGGCTTGCTGTGGCAAACATTTTCCCGGGCATGGGGCCGTCAGTGGTGATAGCCATCTTACCTTGCCGGAAGATAACCGCAGCTGGGAAGAATTATGGGCTGATGATATACAGCCATTTAAAGATTTAATTCATAATGGTATGCCGGCACTCATGCCCGCACACGTGGTATACCCTAAAGTTGATCCGACAGAACCGGCAGGATTCTCCACTATCTGGCTGGAGGGTGTTTTACGCGATAAAATGCAGTTTGACGGAGTGATTTTCTCTGATGATTTAACTATGGAAGGAGCCAGCTGCGCCGGTGATATCCATGCACGTACAGCGCAAGCTTTTGGTGCCGGCTGTGATATTGCTCTGGTATGTAATAAACCAGACTGGGTAGATAATCTGCTGACCGATTTTGTCTGGCCGGATATCAGCTGGCTGGCACAGCGCTGGCAGATGATTGCCGGTAAGGGGAGTGCAACAGAATATGTTGCTACTATGCAGACACCTGAATTTCAGGCAGCTCAGCAACTGGTAGCCAGTCTGGCCTCTGCTCAGGATACTCTCAATGGTGTTCAGGTAGGCGAAGCCTGCTAATTATTTCTCCGAACAACAAAAAAGCCATAGTGAAACTATGGCTTTTTTAAACTGCCTATCAGATATCAGGCATTTTTAAAGTCGATTACCATACGACCAGTAAACTTACCGGCAGTCATTTCATCGAAAATATCATTGATATCTTCCAGAGGGCGCATAGTTACTTTTGGTACTACTTTACCTTCTGCACCAAACTGGAATGCTTCACGCAAATCTTCACGTGTGCCTACCAGTGAACCTACCACTTCAATACCATCCAGAACCAGACGCGGAATATTCAGATCCATAGTGTCAACTGGCAAGGCTACAGCAACAATACGTCCGCCGGCACGTACAGAGGCTACGGCTGAATTGAAAGCAGATTTAGCTACAGCAGTAACTACTGCGGCGTAAGCACCACCTACTTTTTCCTGAATGATTTCTTCTACTTTTTCTTTAGCAGGGTTCAGAGTCATATCTGCGCCCATTTCGCGTGCCAGCTCAAGTTGTTTTTCATTGACATCAATAGCAATTACTTTAGCATTAAACACGTTTTTGGCATACTGCAACGCCAGATTACCTAAGCCACCAAGGCCATAAATCGCAATCCACTGACCCGGCTGGATATGAGAAACTTTGATTGCCTTGTAGGTTGTCACACCAGCACAGGTAATACTGCTGGCTGCTTCAGAACTCAGTCCGTCTGGTACTTTAACTGCATAATCTGCTACAACGATACATTCTTCAGCCATACCACCGTCTACAGTATAGCCGGCATTTTTAACTTCACGGCAGAAGGTTTCGCGACCACTGTTGCAATATTCACAATGTCCGCAGCCTTCAAAGAACCAGGCAACACTGGCACGGTCACCCACTTTTAAAGAAGTAACATCTTCACCTACAGCAGTTACAACCCCAATACCTTCATGTCCCAGTGTTACACCAGTTACGTCGCCAAAATCCGCATTTTTTACATGCAAGTCGGTATGGCAAACGCCACAGCATTCCATTTTCAGCAATGCTTCATTGGCTTTCAGTGGGCGTACAGCTTTATCCTGGATGGCAACTTTTTTGTCTTTTGTTACTACGGCTGCTTTCATAATGAACCCTTTTCATCAGTAAAGAAGAAGTGTTTAGTCTGTTAGTTTCTGTTCTCAGATAAACAGACCGGTACAACCAGAAAATCATTTACCGGATAAAATCGATACCGGTATAAATATAATCCTGAATAAAAATGACAGAAAATTATTCAGAGGTGTAAATGTACCTCATATTACCGATTAAATGTCATTTAAAACAGGATTAAAATATTTATTTTCTACCAGTTATTCTGACAGATATATCAGTGCAGTACCAGCACTGGTATATAAAATAATTGTAACTCTAAATAAAGCATCTGCGTAAGACTTAATTGCAGCAAAATACCATATATTTATAAGAAATTTTAATAAATTTCAATGATTCCTTTTTGCTATTGTCCTACTAATCAGATTAGCTCAGGTAAGAAAACATAAAATCTGCATAGAGGCATGCACACCTAAATTAAGACAATAAAACAGTATGCAAAATTAACTATTACATGGGTAAACATTGCTGGAAATCAAGAATAGTATGACTAACGGCATATACATCTGATCCATACACCTATCTGGGTTCGCAGATTCCACTGATAGTGAAATCTGGAAATTATGTCATCTGTGTGCATCCTGATAAGATGCTTTTATAGTCAGTTTTTAAGTTTGAAAATATAGATGTCCGAAGTTCTGTTATCGGCGGAGCTGGTAATTTTAAAAGCCAGTACTGGTTCTCAAGCCTGTTTCTAATCGAAAAAGCGACTAATCCTGAATAGGCCGGATAAAGCATGTTATGATGCGCTCGCTTAATGACCCTGAAACTGAAATTAGATAAACAACATCATGAATACCCAGACTAGCCGGCGCAAACGCGTTCTTAATGGCGTGCTGTTACTCGATAAAGACAGCGGAATGAGCAGTAACAGTGCTTTGCAGCGGGCGCGCTTTTTATATGGTGCGGCCAAAGCAGGGCATACCGGTGTACTGGATCCGCTGGCAACAGGTTTGTTACCCGTATGCTTTGGAGAAGCAACTAAATTTGCTCAGTATCTTCTGGATGCAGATAAAGCTTATATAGCGACTTTACAGCTGGGTGCGGCTACCAGCACAGGTGATGCTGAAGGTGAAATCGTTGCCACTTCCGATACTGTGATTACACTGGCGCAGGTACAGGCAGCCATTTCTGCTTTTAGTGGTGAAATTACTCAGACACCGCCTATGTATTCAGCTATTAAATATCAGGGTAAGCCATTATATGAATATGCCCGTGCGGGTATTACCATCGAACGGAAAAGCCGTCAGGTTACGATTTATCAGATAGATATTATTGACTTTACTTTTCCGCGGCTGGTCATCAGTGTGCGTTGCAGTAAGGGAACATATATACGTACTTTGGCTGAAGATATGGCCAAACATATGGGAACTGTAGCGCATCTGACTGCATTACGCCGCACTGCTACTGCCGGCTTTACAATTGAACAGACTCATTCACTTGCTGCAATCAGTAATCTGGATGAAGCTGCACGGGATAACTGGCTTTTGCCTTGTGATGTACTCGTACAACATTTTCCGGCTGTCACTCTGAATGATAAAGATATTTTGCAGTTACAGCATGGTGTAGCCGTGCATTCTGAGCAAAATTATGGCACAATGTGCCCCTTGCGTATTTATGCTGTTGATGGCCGCTTTATCGGGCTGGTGCAATATCAGGCTGCCAGCAGGCGTTTGAAAGTGCTGCGTCTGATGAATACGGCTTATATCAGTTAAATATGTATCCGGAGTTGGTATTTGTTAATGACATATATTAGCTTGGCCAACTTGTCTGCCGTAAGGCTTTTTTTAAGAGTAAATTACATGTTATCTGTTGAACAAAAAGCACAAATTATTAAAGATTATCAACGTGCCGAAGGGGACACTGGTTCTTCTGAAGTACAAATCGCGTTATTGACTTTCCGTATTAATGATCTGACTGGTCACTTTAAAGCTAACCCGAAAGACCATCACAGCCGTCGTGGTCTGTTGAAAATGGTTAGCTCCCGTCGTCGTTTGCTGGCCTACATCCGCCGCACTAAACCGGATACCTACCGCGAATTGATTGCACGTCTGGGTCTGCGTAAATAAGCATTCTCCATCTGAAAAAAGCCGTCTTTAAAAAGACGGCTTTTTTATACCTTATCGTACCTTTCTACTTTGAGCGAACAACAAAGGTAATTGGCCAAGGCATGGACAGCCTTCGGGATGTCTATAACAAGCTTAAAACAACGGTAGAGAACAGGTTGAGCGTGCGGCAGGATACTTGACCAGAAGGGTACTGAAAAGGTTGCGATTGCGCTGAGTAATGATAAGGATGATGACGAACCAAGTATGTGACAAAATTGAAACAAAATAAATTTTAACGTATTGACTTATAATTTAGTTAAAGCGTTTAATTTCTTTATCAATACTGGCAGTTTTAAGTATATCAGCAGTAACTGCTACCGCTGCTGATCAAAAGCATTCTAGTGTAACTAGTATGTTGAGTAGTAAGAAACAGAATCAAAAATAAGATAATGAAGGATTGCTGCGTTTATCAGTAAGTCAGCTTAAACGGTGCAGCCAGCAACATAATCGTTGTACTGAAGGCCTTATTCCTAATATAGGGTTTCATCAGTGTTATGCAGCCTATACGTATTGTCTTGGCCCTGATAGTGGAGGTATTTTTGACTTACCTGGCGGGGCGGCGAATCATGATTGGTAATGGATATGGACAAATCAGAGTTTTCTCATGAGCAACTAGTTGAGATTAACCAGAGAGCTAATGAATTAGGTAAGGCTCTTGATCAATTTGCTCTAGATTTACGACATAAATATCATTTTTACCCTGATCTAACTGTTCATGCATGTGGAACAGCTTTAGGTAATATGATTAACATAAATATGCTTGTCTATCATCTGTGTCCTGAATTAGCACCACCATATTTACATGGTACTGATTATTCCGTTGTTGTTGAAAGGATCAAACAAGAAAAACAAGAGTTTGATAATGAGATAGCGCGATATGAACAGAAATAAGTTGCAAAATCTTTGTGAAATTAAAAAAAGCCCCAAACGGGGCTTTTTTGTTTAGCTTACAGTCTATGACTTAATCGCGCTTCAGCATATACCATAAAATTTAATAGCTCGCTTATGATACAGACAGCTTGTAATTGTCCTAGCGCCCCTGTTTCAAGCCACGTTTTATCTTCTGCCAGAAAGAGCAGGCAGCGGCATAAGCACTATAACTAATACCTTGCACGCTAAATGCTTTAGCTTCCTGTTTTTGGTTAAATCTTAGCTGTATCCAGCGTATTTCGCGCTTACATTTTCTAAAATGAAATATCAATATTAAAATCAGTATTGGTATTGATTTGTTCAACTGCCGGAGCAATTACGAATTTTTAAAGGCTACTAATTTCTTTGTATTTGTCGCCAATAGCCTTGAATCAAGGCTGAAAAATCAATACTACACACCGGCAGAAGAGAAATGCAAACAAATCTGAATTATCCTATTTCGTTATATAAATCGGGATTTAAACGCGCATTCTGTGTCTGACACCAGTCCAGATGATCCTTATTTAAATGAAAAGCTTTTGCCTGAAATTCTTTCAAAGCTTCCTGCTGTTCTATCTTGCGAGTATATGAGCGTACAAAACGGCGTACTTCATTGGATGTTTCCAGAATCAGACCGGGTACAGACTGTGGCTTACCGGTGGCAGAATCAATGGCGACCATGGTGAAATAACTGGAATTACTATGACGAATTTCTCCGGTAACCAGATTTTCCGCTTCTACACGAATACCAATCATCATGGATGATTTACCTACATAATTGACCCGAGCTTTAATTGAGACCAAATCACCCACATAAATTGGCGTACGGAAATTAACAGTATTAATAGCTGCTGTTACCGTTACAGAACGTGAGTGTTTACAGGCACATGCATACGCGGCCTGATCCATTAAAGCCAGAATACGTCCGCCAAAAATAGTGTTGTTTGCGTTGGTATCTTCCGGATGCATCACAACAGATAACAGTACATCACTGTCAGTTGGTTTTTTATACAAAAATTCAGACATTACTTTGTCCTCAATAATACAGGTACAGCCAGATCCGGTTGAACCAATATGGTGATTTACATTAATAAAATCAATTCTAACATACAAGCAAATAGTTTTAATATTAATGATTTTGGGTAAAGAAAAAATGTTTGGTCAATAGAAATATTTTTATGGCAGATTGAAAAAGACCAAAAATGCATATCCTGAGCTTAACCAGCGTCGTGACAGTCATTGAGTTTGCGATAAGGTAAAAAATATATGTTAGAATTTGACCATAATACAAAATGTATTTATAGCCTGTTACAGGCTTGATTAAAACCTCATTAATAATCATTTTGCAAATCACGCCCGGCCAGAAACCCTACCTATGTATATGCCTGTTACGTGTACATTGTTAGGTTTTTTAGCAGGTGCGGTATCTGCAAAAAATTAGAATGGAAACACAATATGTTTAATAAACACATTAAAACCTTTCAATACGGCAATCAGACAGTTACTTTGGAAACTGGTGAAATTGCCCGTCAGGCAGCCGGTGCAGTAAAAATTTCCATGGGCGATACTGTGGTACTGGTAGCCGTTACAGCTGCTAAAGAAGTCAAACCTGGTCAGGATTTCTTTCCGTTGACTGTAGACTATCTGGAACGCACCTATGCAGCCGGTAAAATTCCGGGCGGATTTTTTAAGCGGGAAGGCAAACAGAGTGAAAAAGAAATCCTTACCAGCCGCCTGATTGACCGTCCGATTCGTCCTTTATTTCCGGAAGGTTTCTACAACGATATTCAGATAGTTGCCATGGTAGTTTCAGTTGATCCGGAAATTGATTCAGATATTCCGGCTATGCTAGGAGCTTCAGCTGCACTACTACTAACAGGTGTACCTTTTGCCGGTCCGATTGGTGCAGCCCGTGTCGGCTATGTCAATGGTGAATATGTTCTTAATCCGACAAAAAACCAGCTCGCTCAGTCACAACTGGATTTGGTTGTTGCCGGTACAGAAAAAGCCGTATTAATGGTGGAATCTGAAGCAGATGTACTGTCTGAAGAAACCATGCTGGGTGCAGTAGTATTCGGTCATGAACAGATGCAGGCAGCCATCCGTGCCATCAATGAATTTGCAGATGAAGTTAATCCGGAAATGTGGGACTGGCAGGCTCCTGTTGCTGATGAAAGCCTGATTGCCAAAGTACGTGAGCTGGCTGGTGCAACAATTGATGAAGCATTCAAAATCAAGCAAAAACAAGCCCGTACAGCAAAACTAGATGAAGCATGGTCTGCTGTTGAAGCGGCTTTGATTACCGAAGAAACTGATACCTTACTGGCTAACCAGATTCGCGGTATTTTCAAAGATCTGGAAAAAGAAGTAGTTCGTGGCCAGATTCTGGAAGGCCAGCCGCGTATTGACGGCCGTGATACCCGTACTGTTCGACCTATTAATATCCGGACCGGCGTATTACCGCGTACACATGGTTCTGCCTTGTTTACCCGTGGTGAAACTCAGTCACTGGCTACAGCAACACTGGGCACTCAGCGTGATGAACAGATTATCGATGCTCTGAGTGGTGAATATACTGACCGCTTTATGCTGCATTACAATTTTCCGCCATACTCAACCGGTGAAGTAGGCCGTATGGGTGCACCAAAACGCCGTGAAATCGGGCACGGCCGTCTGGCAAAACGCGCACTGCTGGCTGTATTGCCTGATGTTGAAGATTTCAGCTATACCATGCGTGTAGTATCTGAAATTACTGAATCCAATGGTTCTTCTTCCATGGCCAGCGTATGTGCTGGATGTCTGAGTTTGCTAAATGCTGGCGTTCCTCTGAAAAGCCATGTTGCCGGTATAGCCATGGGTTTAATTCTGGATGGCAATAAATTTGCTGTACTGACTGATATTCTGGGCGATGAAGACCACCTTGGTGATATGGACTTTAAAGTTGCCGGTACCACTACTGGTGTGACTGCTCTGCAAATGGATATCAAAATTCAGGGAATTACCAAGGAAATCATGCAGATTGCACTGGCTCAGGCGAAAGAAGCTCGTTTGAATATTCTCGGACAAATGCAGGAAGCAGTAAAAGGTCCGCAAGAATTATCTGCACATGCACCACGTTTATTTACTATGAAAATCCATCAGGACAAGATTCGTGATGTTATTGGTAAAGGTGGTGAAACTATCCGTGCATTAACTGCAGAAACCGGTACTGAAATTAATATTGCTGAAGATGGTACGATTACCATTGCTGCCAGCACCAGTGAAGCAGGAGAAGCGGCCAAACGCCGTATTGAAGAAATTACTGCTGAAGTAGAAGTGGGTAAAGTATACGAAGGCACAGTAATCAAGATTCTGGATAACAATGTTGGTGCTATCGTATCAGTTATGCCGGGTAAAGACGGCTTGGTACACATCAGCCAAATTTCACATGATCGTGTGAAAAATGTAAGCGATTACCTGCAAATTGGTCAGCAAGTTAAAGTAAAAGCACTGGAAATTGATGATCGCGGCCGTGTACGCCTGTCAATCAAAGCTTTGCTTGAAAAGGCACCGCAAGAACAAAAACCGGCTGAAAATTAATCATTAATATTGAGTATTCAAGACTGCCTTACATGTAAGGCAGTCTTTTTTTGTAGCAAAATAGAAATATTACATCATTTATAAGGGGTATAACCTATTATAAGAATAATAAGAAATTGCATCATTTAAAGCAGTTTTTTTGAAATCAGTTTTATAATTTGAAAATGTCTTAGATAAAAAATCAACAATGAGATGAGTAATTTCACGATGAATCTCACTTCTATTCCGACTGCCGCCATCCTTACAAATAATTCCTTCTCCTTCTTTTTCTTGATTCAATATATCAATTGCATTAGATTTACAAATTTGGATAAAACTAAAATGCATTGCATCTGGAATAATAATATAAGTTGAGGACGATTTTGGTAGAAATTCTTGTACATAACCCGATTCAAGTTGTGTATTTGTATCACCTATATCAACTCCTGCACCAATAATAAGAGATGGCATTTTGATTTTTTGTAAGCTTTCAATGGTAAACCCTCTTGTCAAACCAGCATCTAATGATACGAATGTTTTTATCCTGGGGTCTGACATATTCTTATTAAGCTCTGAATTTGCCAGACCAAGTTCAGATATCAAATGACAAGCTTTTAAATATGAATATTTATTACAATCTTTCTTAAATGACTCTGTATCAAATCTGGCTCCGGAAAGTGCAATTACTGACCAACCACCAAGCGAGTGGCCTATAGCGGAAATCTGATTTAAATTAATGATATTTGAGAATGTTTGATTTTCAGCCAGTGCATCAATAGTTTTACTTAAATCTTGTGGTCGTAACCATAATTTGGCTGACTGCTCAGTATTCTGATCAAATCCAGTTGTCCCCGGATGATTAGGAGCTGCAACAATATATCCCTTTGTAGCTAATGCATGTGCAAGCCAGCTTAAACTTCGCCAGCTCCCACCGTAACCATGTGAAAGTAAAATTAATGGCGATTTAGTACTCTTTATTTCCGGTACTGCATCAGCAATAACTTCAGAACCATCAAAAATAGCATTATCAGCTATAGTTATTAAATTTTGCTTATTATTAGTGGCATACCAAACAGCAATATCTAGTGGCCTTCCATCTTGTATATCATAGTGAATTCGCTTAAAACCAATATGTTCTGAAGCGTTGGAGATAAGTGGAAAAAGTAAAATAAATGAATTGATAAAGCAAAAAAGTAATTTAATCATAGCATCCCTCTTTAATAAGGGAGTGTTGTTATAATAATTTCAAATAATATAATAAGGAATAAATCAAAGCCATTATCAATAGCAGTAATCAATATTCCGTTATATAAATCAAATTCAAATCCGGAAATGAATATAAAATTTAATTATCAATGATTTCAGCGTTTACTTGTTTTTTATGATAAAGATAATCAGCTTTTCGGAAAACCATTCCGATTAACATCATAACAGTGGAAACTTATCAGCATTTCAAAATATTCAACAAGCTCAACAAGTAATACTGAATTTAATATGTACTAAAAACTATATCTGTTATAGATATGAGAGCTATACTGCTGTTTGCAAACAAATATTGTCAGAGCAATTTATGTAACGGAATCAAGGAAAATTGATTCAGTTATGATTTGCTGATTAAAAAATAGGCAGTTAAATTTAATTTATATATAACAAGAATATAAATTACTTATCCACAGTTTATGTGCAACACCATCCCAATAATCACAGGAATAATGTGTATTTATTCATCTTATCGTATACGCTGACAGATACGTGGATAAAGACTGGGAAAACAATATCAGGTATTATGATTGTGGATAAACTAAAATATATTTATTATATTGACAGGATTGAAGATTTACTTAAGTATATTTTATTTTATGATTTTCCGCCTTTAATATGGATAGTATCTAAAGCTGAAAAAATATCGAAGCAGATTTTGACAAGCACAAGTTGCGAAAATTTGATAGTTCATCAATATTGTATGGAACACAACATGTAAAAGTATAACCATACAGATGCTATTATTATTGCTGTGACAGAAGTTTCCGAACTAAGCTTCAAATCAGGCTTTATCAGAAGCAGGCTGACATTTAAATTTAAGCAAAAGGAATATCTTATAAAAGTCCCGAACTTTATTCTTGTCGCGAAATGGAAAAAAAGAAATCTGAAAAATATCTTTCAGCGTTACATGATTAAATATTCATAAAAATACCAAATAATTATTTCTCAGTATCAGCAGATAATAATATATTTCATAATCAAATATTTCTAATGATCCAATACGAACTCTTTTAAATTAATCACAATAGTCTATTTTCTGTTTTTCAGTGCCGGCTTTGTATTTTGAATTTAATTTTAGCGGTGACAGTGTACAGAAAATACAAAACAGCCATGTAGTAAATATGAGGAAAGTCTATAATGCTGGTTTTCATCGCATAGAGACAGAGAAATGCAGCATATCCACATCATTGGTATCGGCGGAACATTTATGGGAGGAATTGCCGCTATAGCCAAACAGGCAGGCTATCAAGTAACTGGTTGTGATGCCAAAATGTATCCGCCCATGAGTACACAGCTGGCTGATTTGGGCATTGATGTGGTGGAAGGATTTGAAGCAGCACAGCTGGACAGATATCCCGCTGATGTCTATGTAATTGGTAATGTTGCCCGTCGCGGCATGCCTGTCATTGAGGCCATCCTTAATCGTAACTTACCTTATACTTCCGGCCCGCAATGGCTGGCAGAAAATATCCTTCAACAACACTGGGTACTGGCAGTAGCCGGCACTCATGGTAAGACAACGACAGCCAGTATGCTGGCATGGGTGCTTGAAGATGCTGATCTGGCTCCCGGATTTCTGATTGGCGGGGTGCCGCAAAATTTTGCTGTATCAGCGCGCCTGCCTCAGGTACCACCGGCTGAGCAATCTACATCTGAACCAGAGTGCAGTCCGTTTTTTGTCATCGAGGCAGATGAGTATGACACAGCTTTTTTTGATAAACGCAGTAAGTTTGTCCACTATCGTCCGCGTACGGCAATTCTAAACAATCTGGAATATGATCATGCGGATATTTTTCCCAATCTCGCAGCAATTCAGACTCAGTTTCATCATTTGATTCGTACAATTCCCAGTGAAGGGCTGATTGTTGTTAATGAACAATCGGCTGCACTGGATGAAGTTTTACAGCAAGGCTGCTGGTCAGAAGTAGAAGGTTTTGGTCTGAATAAGGATTGGCAGATTGGTGAAATTTATGCAACCGGTGGCTTCGATGTACTCTATCAGCAACAAAAGGTGGGACATATAGAGTGGAAACTACTGGGGCAGCATAACCGCATGAATGCACTGGCAGTAATTGCTGCGGCACGTCATGCAGGTGTGTCAATCCGGCAATCTTGTGCAGCATTGTCTCGTTTTGAGAATGTTAAACGGCGCATGGAAGTCAAAGGTGTTGTTAACGATATTACGGTTTATGATGATTTTGCTCATCATCCGACAGCCATTGCCACAACTATTGCCGGTTTGCGTCAGAAAGTTGTTAATGCACGTATTCTGGCTGTGCTTGAACCACGCTCTAATACTATGAAGCTGGGTACCATGAAAGCTGCTTTACCTGCCAGTCTGGCGGAAGCTGATAAAGTATTCTGTTATGCCGGCGGGGTTGACTGGGATGTTGCGGCTGCACTAAGTCCGTTACAAGATAAAGTAGCAGTTTTTCAGGATATGCAGTCACTGGTTGAAGCTATCACTGCACAGGCAGAGCAGGGGGATCATATTCTGGTCATGAGTAATGGCGGCTTTGGTGGTATTCATCAGCAATTACTGACTCAGTTACAACACAAAGCAAATAATTAATTATTTTTGTACTGAATTCAAGTTAAAACAATAACCTCTGGTTCAGATTTTCTAAAGGCCGGAGCTATCTGTTATTTCAGGTACTCAGGCTTTTATTTTATGTGTGTTTTCAAACAGTGCAGTGTCAGAATAAATATAAAAAATAATGAAATTACATGGTTGATAGTACAACAGAAGCAGAGCGATACAATATTTCAGGAAGCCTCATAAACCGTAGCTTTTGCCATTTCAGTATGATTCATTTTTCCGTATGCATTCTGCCAGCTTTGTGCAGCTTCACGCTGGTCACAGTTTTTGGCTACTTTAATCTGGGTTGGATTCATTTCAGTATAAGTTAAATTCGCCAGATGCTGGCAGTCCAGCGTTTGCGAAATCAATGCCGCAGGAGCTGTAGCACGAGCTGGTACTGAATGAAAATTGCCCAGCAACAATAATAAAGCCATTAACCCATATATTTTTAATAATTTCATAATCCATTCCTTATTTAGAAAAATCTAATAAATTGTTTAATTTTTATTATATTAATTAGAAAAAAATAAATATTCAAGGAATTTATTTCTTAAATATTTAGTTACTTTTCATTTTTCTAAAAATGAAGTATAATAAAAACAAATTTATTGACGTTATTTCTAAGAAATTGCCGGAATTTGTGCATGCAAACATTTAAAGATCGTCTGGCTTCACTGTGGCCGGGTGAGCGCCAGTCTAAAATTGCTACAGACATTGATATGACTATGGCCGGTTTCAGCCGTATCTGGCATGAAGGCGGGTTACCCAAAGCAGAAACCCTGAAACGTATCAAAGAATTAAAAGGTTGCAGTATTGACTGGTTGCTGACCGGAGAGGGGGAGCCCTTTCCTGAACAGCAAACTCAGGCAGCACATGATACGCTGGGTAATCCGGTGAATACTGAAGATTTTGTTTATGTACCGCGTTATGCAATTGAAGCAGCTGCCGGACATGGTAGTTTAGTTGCTAATGAAAAACCGATGTTTACCATGGCGTTTCGCAAGGATTGGATAAATTCAATGATTAGCCCTGAAGTTAGTGGCTTGTCAGTGATTTCGGTCAAAGGCGATTCAATGGAAGGTGTACTCAATGACGGGGATACCATTCTGGTACAGCAAATGAATCATATACGCCGTGATGGTTTGTATGTACTGCGTATTAACGATAATCTGCTGGTTAAGCGTTTACAGCTGATGCCGGGTAATGTAGTGAATGTTATTTCTGCTAATGAAGCCTATCCGAGTTTTGAAATCCGGCTGGATAGTGAAAGTGATGATGTACAAATCATCGGTAAAGTATTGTGGTTTGGCCGTTATCTGTAATGTTCTGATAATAAAATTTCATACTGAAGAGCCAGTTTGATAATCCGGGTATTACTGCAGACACATTATTAACCGGTTAACTCATTTATTCTGGACATAAAAAACTGTCTGAATTCCAAAATTCAGACGGTTTTTTTTGCACGTAAAATTCAGCTTATGGTTTTAGCCTTTATAAGCACTGCCATCAGCCAGTAACCATTCAGGTTCAGCACCTTTATCAATTACATCCTGATTAACAACCACTTTTTTTACATCGTTTAAATCCGGCAAAGCATACATAGTATTGAGCAACGCTTTTTCTACAATTGAGCGTAGGCCGCGGGCACCAGTTTTGCGCGCCATGGCCAGCTTGGCAATTGCCCGTAATGCAGAGGGTTGTACTTGTAGCTCCACACCTTCCATCGCAAACAGAGCCTGAAACTGCTTAATTAATGCATTTTTAGGTTCGGTAAGGATATTAATCAGTGCATCTTCATCCAGCTCAGTGAGCGTTGCAATAACTGGCAGACGGCCGATCAGCTCGGGAATCAAACCGAATTTAATCAGGTCTTCCGGTTCTACCGTCTGAAACAGCTCGCTTACATTGGTATTTTCGTCTTTGCTGTGTACCGCAGCACCAAAGCCGATACCACCTTTTTCAGTACGCTGACGGATAACTTTTTCCAGTCCGGCAAATGCACCACCACAGATAAACAGAATATTAGTAGTGTCTACATTAATAAATTCCTGATTAGGATGTTTGCGTCCGCCCTGTGGCGGCACAGATGCAACAGTTCCTTCTATCAGTTTAAGTAAAGCCTGCTGAACACCCTCACCGGAAACATCACGGGTGATAGAGGGATTATCACTTTTGCGGGAGATTTTATCGATTTCATCAATGTATACAATGCCTTTTTGTGCTTTTTGTACATCAAAATCGCATTTACCCAATAATTTAGTGATAATCTGTTCCACATCCTCACCAACATAGCCGGCTTCGGTAAGTGTGGTGGCATCCGCCATTACAAACGGAACATCCAGTTTGCGCGCCAGAGTCTGAGCGAGCAGAGTTTTACCCGAACCGGTAGGTCCGATCAGCAGAATATTGGATTTAGACAGCTCTACCTGACCTTCTTCCTTACCCAGACGCAAGCGTTTGTAATGATTATATACCGCTACAGCCAGTGATTTTTTTGCTGTTTCCTGTCCGATTACATACTGGTCAAGATTAGCAACAATTTCTGCCGGAGTAGGCAGTTTTTCCTGCCCGTCTCCGTCAGCTGCCGGCATGCCATTCTCTGTAGAAGAAGCACCCGGATTATGTAGCATTTCATTGCATGTATCCACGCACTCATTACAGATTAATGCGTTTTCACCTTCAATTAAATTTTTAACTTCGTTTTCAGGTTTACCGCAAAACGAACAATAACGAATTTCTTTACTCATAAACAGGATTTCATCAAGAAAATAGAGCTTATATTGAATGCCGGACCAAATACATAAGTGATATCGTATCGGATTCAGCCAAAAAACGAGTATATAGTTTTATCAGGCTGATATCAAACTGAATGCTAGTGTGGTTTTAATCACTGAAGAAATCAGTTTGATAATGAAAATCTGATTAAAATATCGTTTATAAACACCTTTTTTAGCCAAATATAATAAGAAAATACCGGACGTAAGCAAATTTGTCTTATAATTAGATTGAGAAACAATATTTTTATTGAATAATTGGACGTTAAAAACTTCTTTCAAACACAGATAATAATTATGTCTGTGTCTCTTTGCGTCCAGTATGAAGTAGTATTCTCTTGAGAAATAAATTACCCTGATTCAGGGTCAAAAAGGAAGTTATCATGTCATGTTTATCACGTCTGCGTCGCTGGCAGTGGGTAAGCCTGTTAAGCAGCAGTCTGTTTTTTGCAGTACCTGCTGTGGCCGGAGATATAGATGTTCTTGGTCAGTTTATCGAACAAAAGCAGGCAGGTGGTCAGTCTGACACACTCAGTACATTTATCAGCAACCATCCTGACGCCAGTCTAGAAACCCGTGCACAGGTTGCCGGTCCTTTATTGAGCTCACAATCGGCACTGATTATGAATAATCAGACCGGTGAAATTCTTTACCAAAAAAATATCAATCAGGTACGTTCAATTGCATCCATTTCTAAGCTGGTTTCAGCAATGGTAGTGCTGGATGCCAATCAGAACATGAATGATCAGATTACCATCACAGATGCTGAAATTGACCGGCTGAAAAACTCAACCAGCCGTCTGTCTGTTGGTACAGTAATGACCCGGCGTGAGCTGTTGCATATTGGTTTAATGAGTAGTGAAAACCGGGCAATCCATGCTCTGGCACGTACTTATCCGGGCGGTATGCCGGCATTTGTAGAAGCCATGAATAATAAGGCGGCTGAGTTGGGAATGACTAATTCACGTTTTTACGAACCAACCGGGCTTGATCCGCGCAATCAGTCCACTGCACGGGATTTGGCTTTACTGGTGCGTGGTGCCAGCCAGTATCCGCTTATCAGACAATACTCAACAGACAATTCCGGTTCGGTATACACCAGTAATGGCAGAGTAGAGCAATATCACAACTCCAATGCACTGGTACGCGAAGGTTTATGGCCGATCGCGCTGCAAAAAACCGGATATATTCGTGAAGCAGGTCGGTCTATGGTGCTGCTGACCAGCGTGCAGAACCAGCCGGTAACCATTGTTTTACTGAACTCTCCCAGTTCAACAACCCGCGTAAGCGATGCCCGCGCTTTACGTTCATGGGCGATGCAGCAATCCTTATAAACCATATATCTGTTATCAAAGAGCCCCGTTAGCGATAACGGGGTTTTTTATCAATAAATCTATCCATTTATATCGTAATGTAACTGTCAAAGCAGTTAATGAACATGATAGAAAGCCAGACATAACGAATTAACATCAGCAACTGAAAGTAATTTAACAGATATGATTAATAGCGTTTTATAAATGAGTCAGTTGATTCGTCTGCATCTTTTGTTTGTAAAATAATGAGCAAGGCATAGTTTCCGAGAATAGTACTGAGTAAAAAGCTTAATCATCAGTGTAAAATATTGGTTCTGAGACTGATAAATATTCCTGAGGTATGAATGAATGGATGTCACCGGTTGATAAACAAGACTCGGTCGTAGCAAAATAGAAATGTAATACCATAATATTGGAAATCGAATAAATATTGACTTATCTCATAAGGGACAAATAGAGGTGTTATCTTTAAACAGAGAAAGATACTGACATGGCAATATTAATTACAGGTGCTTCTGTAGGATTTGGCGCAGAAATGTGTCGTGTGCTGGTTCATGCCGGTTACCATGTTATTGGTGCCGCACGGCGGTTGGATAAGCTGCAAGATTTACAGACAGAACTGGGTGCACAGTTTTTACCATTACAAATGGATGTAGCCGATAAAAGCAGTGTAGATAATGCATTAGCCTCCTTACAGGGTACTTGGGCGGATATTGATTTACTTGTGAACAATGCCGGGCTGGCGCTGGGCATGGAGCCGGCTCAGGAAGCAAACTTTGCTGACTGGGAAACCATGATTCATACCAATGTTCTGGGTTTAACTTATGTCACCCGGCAAATATTGCCACGTATGGTAGCTAAAAATAGCGGCTATATCATTAATCTGGGTTCTACTGCTGGCTCATGGCCATATAAAGGTGGCAATGTTTACGGTGCTACCAAAGCTTTTGTACGCCAGTTCAGCCTGAATTTGCGAACTGACCTGGCTGGTACACGCATACGAGTTACCAATATTGCCCCCGGTTTATGCGGTGATACTGAATTTTCCAATGTACGCTTTCGCGGCGATGATAAACAGGCTGCTGCCGTATATGAAAATATCAGCTATCTGCAACCGGCAGATATTGCCAACACCATATTATGGCTGTATCAGACTCCGGTACATATGAATGTTAACCATATTGAAATTATGCCGGTATCACAAACCTTCGCCGGTCTGAATGTAACCCGTGATTTGGCTTGAGGTTTGAGTCATGACGGATAAACTTGCATGGTCGACAAGAACCACTGAGAAAACGCGCATATTGGCTCAATGTGAAGCACAAGGTGTAACCATTACTCAGTTGCGCGCACAGGTTTTGGATATCGTGCTGAGCATGAGCGGAGTGATTAAAGCTTATCAGGTTTTGGCTCATATGCAGCAAAGTAGTCACAACACAATTGCCCCACCGACAGCGTACAGAGCACTGGATTTTTGGACAGAACAAGGTATTCTGCACAAAATTCCGGCGATTAATGGCTATATATTATGTCGGCATGCTCAGCATGATTGTGGTGAACAATGCCAGCCGGATCATATTCATCACAGTGATTTTGTGCTGGTATGTAATCAGTGCGGAGCAGTGGATGAACAAAGTATGAGCCCGGAATGGGTAGCTTTACGACAGAGGGTAGCTGATAGCGGATTTATACTTAATGATGAACATATTGTTTTGACTGGTATGTGTAGCCAGTGTCGTACTCAAAATGAAAACTTTAAATAAGTTATCCTGTCAGTTTTGGATTCTTAAAACGGTTGAAACCATTCCTTTATCTTTTATGCATAAGAAACGCCGAATTATTCGTGAAAAAATGGTTAATTAAACAACATTATTACCTATACATTCTCAAGGAACTAAGTGAAGTTACCTATCCGGATGGCGTTTTATAATGTTGAATGAAAACTATATGCACTAAATTTTATTGTTATAGCAAATATCCTACTAACGGAATAAATTGTGTCCAAACAGTAATAAAGAAAAACAAATATAGATTACATTAGATTGTTGCGTCTGACATTATTTCCATTATTTATTGTATGACATGCTATCCTGTAATAATTAAATAGGATTGAAAGCGATATTGTCATATCCGATTATAAGCCAGCATTTAAAATAAATGTTAAATAAAGTTTTTTTATGATAAATAAAATTAGAAAATTTGATCTAGAGTAAAGTATCTAATTTTAATATCTGTATTATGAAGTCTGTCTTTGAACTTTTAGAATTTAATTCTTAAAAGATTATAACTATTATTTGATCTGATTCTAAGCAAACGCTGAACTACGGTAGCTAACAGGGAATATAGATTAATAAATAACAGTTAATATTTTACCAATTAAGTTATTGGAAGCAGAATGAATACATTGACATTTCCTATTATCTTTATGCTGGTTTGTATCTATATTGAAGCAATATTATTGAAATGGATTAAAAAGCAGAATATTAATTGGCTTGATATTATCTTCAATTTAAATTCTGGGCATATTGTTTTGTGGTTATTCAGAGGCCTGGAAATTTTATGTTATGCCTATGTTTATCAAAATTGTAGTTTAAATTTATTTTCTTCAACCCCAGTCTTTTATATATGGATATTTGCCGTCTTTGCCTGGGATTTTTGTTTTTACTGGCAGCATCGTTTATTACATACTTTTCGTTTGTTATATGCTGTTCATTTAATTCATCATCAGGGTGAAAATTTTAATCTATCCTTGGCGGTCAGAAATTCCTGGTACTCTTCTTTACTGTCTGCTGTGTTTAATGTTGGTTTAGCTTTTCTCGGATTACCTACCGAAATCTTCTTAGCAGTTTCTATGATACATTATTCTATCCAGTTTTTTAATCATAATGATTTCACACCCCGACTAGGCTTTTTAGAGAAAATTTTTGTCACGCCCAATCATCATCGTGTGCATCATATTAATGACAGATATTATTCTAATCGCAATTTTGGTGGTTCATTTATTATATGGGATAAATTATTTGGTAGCTATGCGGAAATGCCGGAAGGTACGGTTAATTATGGTTCTCCGGGTGTGAAAACATTTAATCCGTTATTGGCCAGTAATTTTCCTTTTATGCAAATATTTAAAATTCGTTTTCAACCTTCTTCGTTTCCTAACAAATTTGTTATTTCAAATTTACTCATGACTTTAGGTTCAACAGCATTGTTTATTTTAGCTATTAGTTATATCTATACATATGGGTACGGTCTGAACGATATTAGTTTAACTCAATATATATTATTTGCTTATCTGGCTGGTGGAACAATTTTTCTGGGCGCGATGTCCGAAGGTCGCCCGTGGGGAATAATAGGCTGGATAATATTAACTATAACTATGCCTTTGTTATTTTTGTATGGATTTCAATGGCATCAGACCTACTGGCAAATTACTATGGCACTGCTGAGCATACATGGCATCATTATTTTCATTAACTGGATAAGAGTGTATCGAAAATCTTTGCCTGTAATCGAACCTTAAAGCCGAGTACGGATAAAATATGAGATCTGAATTAAGAGAACTTGAATACAATTCGCAACAGGATAAAAGTTTAAAAAAAGCTCTTAATGATGCTTTGCAAGAATATCTGACTACACATCAAGATCATCGCTATGCTGACAGGGGTATGAAGTTCAAGTTGGCAATACTTTGTCTGTTTTGTGCTGCAAGCTATATTACGGCATTACATCAAAGCTCAGTAATTTGGTTTTCATTATTTTATTTTTGCTATATTACCTTTGCGCTGCTGCTGGCTATTAATGTAGTACATGATGCTTCGCATAATGTTTTTTTCCGTTCCGGACGAGCAAATAAATGGTTAAATTGTCTTATTACCATTCCCCTGGGTATTGATCCAGACTGTTGGCGTGTTCGTCATGTTATTCAACATCATCCTTACACTAATGTTGAATACTACGATTTAGATATTGATTATAACGGAGTGTTGCGACAAACTCCGTTTCAGGTACATTATTGGTTTATGCGCTATCAGCATTATTATTGGCCAATAGTAGCAGCAATGACATTTCCGGCAATTGTCTGGTGTTTTGACTGGCAGGACAGATTAGGTCTTAAGTTCAATGTTAAAAAATTTACTAGCCAGGGCTGGAATGGATGGATGGTATTTTTACTAGCTAAATGGGTACATATTTTACTGGCGTTCATTTTGCCGGCTTGGGTATGTCCACAATTCAATTTTAGCTGGATTGTACTGGTTTATTGTTTAAGTCAAATGTGTTCTTCTTTGATATTTGTCATATTGATTTTAGGTAGCCATTGGGCTAAAGCTACTTTCTATCAGGCGCCGGAAAATGGATATTTTATGCATGGACGTTTGCAGCATGCTTTTAACACAACGCTCAATTGGCATCTAAAATATGGCTGGCTTGAATATTGGCTGGGCGGATTGAATTTGCACTTAACCCATCATTTATATCCCGGTGTTAGCCACCGGCATTATCATAAGCTGACTCCTATTGTGGCGGATATAGCACAGCAATTCAATATTTCGTATCAGGCTTTATCTTTAATCGGTCTGTTTAAATCCCAACAGGAATTTCTAAAGAAAATGGGAAGCAATTATCGAGAAAATTAGTCGTAATATTTGCTGTTATCCGTGCTAATCAAAGTAAAATAAATCCGCATCTGCCAACGCTTACAAAATTAAGACCAAAATTCAGATAATCTTGTTGAAACGAGAATAATTTGCCAGACGGCTATGTTACGGTTATAAAGAGCATAGCTGAGGATAAAAATTCGGGAGTAACTGATGCAGAATGTAAAAGTAGCTATAGTGCAAATGGTATCTGGTACTCAGGTAGCAGAGAATGTGCGCACAATGCAACGACTGGTGCAACAGGCAGCTGCTGAGGGTGCGGAGTGGGTAGTATTACCTGAATACTGGCCGATAATGGGTAAAGACGAAACAGATAAAGTAGCTATAGCTGAGGTTTTTGGAGATGGGCAATTGCAAACAGCTTTGAAAACTCTTGCTGCTGAACTGGGGATCATATTATTTGGTGGTACCATACCTTTACAAAGTACGGATAAAACCAAAATATTTAATACCATGCTGGTGTACGGATGCTCAGGAGAATTGCTGGGTTTCTACCATAAAATGCATTTGTTTGGTTACACTGGTGCCAATGAGTCTTACGCAGAAGCCGATACAATACTGCGAGGCATGGATGTACCGGAGCTGAGAATTGATAATATCGCAGTGGCACAGGGTATTTGTTACGATTTACGTTTTCCTGAATTTTTCCGTGCCCAGCTTCCGTTTGAAGTACTCGTGTTACCGGCAGCATTCACTTATACCACGGGTAAGGCACACTGGAACACATTATTAACTGCCAGAGCAATTGAAAATCAGTGTTATGTGCTGGCGTCTGCACAGGGTGGGCAGCATCAGAATGGCCGCCGTACATATGGCCACAGTATGATTATTAATCCATGGGGAGAAATCCTTGCTTCTTTGCCAGAAGGAGAGGGGGTTATTTGTGCAGAGCTGGATACTGAATTTCTGCAATCAGTACGAACTAAGCTACCGGCACTACAGCATCGACTGTTGTAAATATGTTTTTTTAAGTTAGTATTTTTTGAACCAGCCTGAATTTAATCCATATTTAAGCCCAATATTTGGACATAATGTCTGAATAATGGGCTTAATAGTTTCAAAAATGGTACATTCACAATCATTTCTTGTCCAAAAATGCGATTCATGGCATGATTATTGATTAAAGTTTGAATTAAGAAGTAAGGGGCAGTAGCGATGAGTGGCGGAACAAAGAAAAAGTCGCATTCTCAGTGGAGCTCGCGGATGGGGTTTATGCTCGCCGCAGCAGGTTCAGCAGTTGGTTTGGGTAATATCTGGAAATTTCCCTATATGGCCGGTCAGATGGGCGGTTCTGCATTTGTGCTTACCTACCTGATTTGCATGTTTGTGATTGGTTTGCCTATTCTGGTGGCTGAGTGGCTGATTGGCCGTCGCGGGCAGAAAAATCCGATTCATACCATGGAAGATGTAGCTGCTGATGAAGGACAATCTAAATCATGGCGCTGGGTAGGTATTATCGGTGTACTTGGTTCATTCCTGATTCTTTCTTTTTACAGTGTTATTGGCGGGTGGGCTGCTGATTACATTTTTCTTGCCGGTACTGGTACTTTTAAAGGTTTAAATGGCGAAGGAACCGGTCAGGTCTTCCAGCAATTTCTTGGTAGTGTAAGCCATTTACTTACATGGCATACCGTCTTCATGTTTGCTACCGCCTTGATTGTAGCCATGGGTGTAGGTGCCGGTTTGGAACGTTCTTGTAAAGTGATGATGCCGGGGCTGGGTCTTTTATTAATTGGTCTGGTGGTTTATGCGGCTGTTGTCAGCGGACCTTCATTTGGTAAGGCTTTTGCTTTCCTATTTACTCCTAACTGGTCTGCTATTACCGGTAAGGCAGTACTGGCGGCATTGGGGCATGCATTTTTCAGCCTGTCTCTGGGCATGGGTATTATGATGGCTTACGGTTCCTATCTGGGTAAAGATGTGAATCTGATTTCTACAGCACGTACTGTAGTTATTCTGGACGTTATTGTTGCCATGTTATCCGGTATGGCCATTTTCCCGCTGGTATTTGCCAATGGTCTGCAACCGGGCGAAGGTCCGGGTCTGATTTTTGTTACCTTACCTATCGCTTTCGGCAATATGGCCGGTGGTACTATTATTGGTGTTGTATTCTTTATTTTCCTGACTTTCGCCGCCCTGACTTCCTCAATTTCATTGCTGGAGCCGACAGTTGAGTTACTGGAAGAAAAAACTCATTTGGGACGTAAATCAGCGACTTTAGTAAGTAGTTTGTTTATCTGGGCATTGGGTATTGCCTGCCTGCTGTCTTTTAATGAGTGGCAGGATATTACAATTTTCGGTAAAAATATATTTGATTCTCTCGATTATCTGACCAGTAAGCTTATGTTACCATTAACCGGTCTTGGCACCATTGTATTTGCCGGCTGGATAATGAATCAGGAAAGAATTCGTCAGGAGCTGAATTTAGGCCAGGCTGTATTTGCTTGTTGGAAAGTGCTATGCCGTTATGTTATTCCGATAGCTGTAATAGCAATTCTGATTTATGGATTTATGTAATCAATATATAGTTAATATTCTCATATCTGAGTAACAAAAAATCCCGGAATTATCCGGGATTTTCTTTTATGGATTCACTAATTACTATAGAAAATGCTTGAAAACAGATATAGATATTTAATAAATATTTGGATTTACATCAAATATCTGCAATTGTTACTATGCTTTAATCTGGTTTAAATCCATTCTGGATAAATAACATAAGATAGTTCAGTTAATAACAGATTTTCTGAAATTTTAGTTTCTTAGTTCAATTTAATCTGTTACATGCTAACGCCGGCTTTGCGTGCGATGGCCAGGCCATCTTCTACACTCATATATTGAGCCGGCTGGATACAATCGCGCAAAACAATTTCTCCCTGGCTGAACATCACCAGTTCATTAACCGCCAGTTGTTGCCACTGCTCATTACAGGTAAGCGGTAATGTGGCAATTACTGCTACACGATCATGTGGTGTAGTAACCGCGGAAAAATCAATAGCCACGTCTTCATCTGCCAGAACAGCCTTACCAAAAGGCGCCTGCCGGATAATATAAAAAAGCAGGGTACTGGCATGGGCAATTAACCAGTCACCATTCGAAAGCATATAATTAAATAAACCATACTGACGCAGCTCAGCAGTAATTTCTGCTATAGCATTAAATAAAACTTCTCGCGAAGGCTTGTGACGAAAGTGCTGGCGTAGCTGCTCAAGCAGATAGCAAAAAGCCTGTTCTGAATCCGTAGAGCCTACTGGGTTGAAATATTCACCTTCAGAAGGATTAAAACGGCGCAAATTGCCATTATGTGCAAACACCCAGTATTCTCCCCATAACTCGCGTACAAACGGATGTGTATTTACTAAATGCACTTGTCCCTGAGTAGCTTTGCGAATATGGGCTATTACATTTTCCGATTTGATTTTATATTGCTGCACCAAATCTGCGACAGGTGAGCTGGCACAAGGCTTATCATCCTGAAGCAGGCGCACTCCGTGCCCCTCGAAAAAAGCAATGCCGAAACCATCTGCATGGCTGTCAGTGAGACCTCCCCGCAAACGAAAACCTTCAAAAGAAAAGACAATATCAGTAGGGGTATTGCAATCCATGCCTAACAACTGGCACATGTATTATTTCTCCATAGATAAATCAACAATGTAATTTTTCATATTTCACCAAATAAAGATTATATATCGTGATTGTATTAATTCCTGCTTTATAAATATAAATCCTTTTGCAAAACGCTAACTATAGTGATATCAGCCTTAATGCTATCAGGGAAATAAGCTAATGCATACAAATAATTCTTAGAAAGATATATATTGTTATGTTGAAGCTATTTAAGAAAAGCAGATAAAAAATAAAGATGGTAATAGTTATTAAATGTGGATGAAAAAATAATTTTAAATGAATGCTGTGATTTGAAAATTATTAGGTTTAGAGGTTTTTTGATATTATTTATTTAGTATATAAATGATTAGGATTTATTAAATTTTATAAATTAATTTTCTATTATTGATAGATAAATTATAACTTAAAATTAAGTAATTACTTAATTTTATGCTAATATTTAACTAAGATTAATTGTTGTTAATTTTTATTGTATAATTACATTCAAGTTATCTATTGGTTTATTTTATAAGAGAATATTTAATGATTTCCTGCGAAATGAATTATAATAATGTAAGTAAAGATGGTAAATATATTAAATTAATATGTAAAAATGTAGGAGAATTTGATGTATTTTCAGGTGCTTCTCCAATGACAAATATTGCAGAATGTGCTTTTAAAATAAATGCAGCTCTGCCACCTGGAAATTATTGGATTGTGGATAGACCTTTTGGTAGTATTTATGGCGAGGCAATAGCATTATACAAAGATTGGGAAAATGGAACAAATCATAGGGAATGGTTTGGATTATATAATGATATTACAATGAGTGACTCTTTATTTGTCAATGGCGTTGAAAGAGGGGGATTTAGATTGCATCCATTACGTCCGGATGGTTCAGGCGTGTCATGGGGATGTATAACTTTTCGAAATATTTCTGATTTCCAAGAGCTAAGAAGCGCCCTTCTTACTACACAAAAAATGAGGATAAAAAATAAAATCTTGGCCTATGGAAACGTTATAGTTACAGGGAGTACTGATTATGCCAAGTGTAAAGAGTAAATTAGTATTTTTTATTATTTTATTTATATTTATCTATATTATTTTGCTATCACTAATATTCTTTATAAATCCTTTATGGAAGTTAATGGAGAAAATATCATTTTATATCGATGGAATATTGAACTCAACAGGAATTGCGCTGGCTGATGGAGAATTAGATCCGGCTGGGTTTTGGGTGGTTTTTGGAATTCCTTTATTGGCTGCATTTATTATTACTTATTGTATAAAAAGATTCGTTAATTTTCATAGTTAGCATAATTTTTAAGTTTAATTTAATAAAAATCTTTTTATAAACTATATGAGTAAAAGTTATGGTTTAAATTTTTAATGCTTTAGTAAATTTTAAGCTAGAGTTGATTAACTAATAATTTGTAGAAATCAATTTAATTATGTTGTCGATTAATATAAACAGTTACTTGAAAGTTAATCCAGTCTCTTTATTCATATTCAAGCGGTATAAATTTTACACCGCCTGTTTTTTAATCAATTAATTGATTATATCATTATATTTTTTATTAATGATTTTTCTTTATCATTTAATCTATCAATCTCTTGATAAATATCTTTATCATGTAATTTTTTTATGACAATTTTCATCTGATTAATGATTTGGGGTAAGTAATCCACAAATCTGTCATAGTAAATATCATTTAAAGCTTGCTTCTTAATTTCTTCATCCTTTCCTTTAATTGTCATTAGTTGATTAGCAATGGCTTCTATTTGCTGAATTTTTTGTTCAACTGCCGCTTTATCCAGATTTTTGAATTGATTTTTTTCTTCAGATTTCTCATTAATCAAGGTAACAACTTCATTTATTGAATCCATCATATCTATGCAATTATATTTAAATGTTAAACCTTGATTTTTTATATCTAATTTTTGTATATCATGAGTTTCTTTATAAAATTTATGATAAGCAGCACTAGCAGCCATTTTTGCTGAAATAAATTCACCATATGCATTTATTATATTATTAAGTAGCTCTGGTTCTTTTTTACAGTCATCAAGCTTATATTCATTGTTATAATAATTTATATAGTTCATTTAAAGACAAAGCTAAATTACTATATCACTCAGTATATACTTTACCAGCTGCATCTAGTTCAGATAATTGAGGCTGGAGTTTTATCAATTTTTCAATAAGTGTGTTGTAATTATTTATTGCTTTATCATCAATACGTTCATGACCACTCATTATCTTTAAATATACGCCCGGATCTTTTTGGATGGTTTGTAAATTACATGTATTATTTTTATCACCGCATAAATCTAATACTTTTTTAGCCTTAGATTCTATATAGTTTAAATTGGACGAATAAATCCGTATATCTAACTTATTCTCTACATCCATAATTTAATTATTAAAAATACTTAACCAAAGATTTGCTTTTTCTGCTTTTGCATATACTTGTTCAATATCATCAGTCGATTTATTTCTTTTTAAATGAGACGATGCTGGGTCTGTTTGTTCTGCTGCTTCGGATTGCTTATCAGCTGAATTTTGTTTAGATTTATCATTACAACCAACTGATACTTAATTTATAACAGTCATTATTGATTAGCGCATTATATATAATGATAAATGAATATTAAATATAACAATTATGTGATTAAATAATAAAATTTAACTATAAAATTGATAAATGACTAATCCATTCATCTTGGGATGATTTCTGTTAAACAAATTTATGAAAAATTGTGTTGTATAGAAGAAACATTGAGCATAAATTGTTTAGTGAATATCTGAGTGCTCTTTTATTATCCGATTTTTTTTATGTATGGATCTAATGGATTTCCTGTTAGTAATTTATTTTGCGTTTAAGTATCACTATATTTTTTGATAAATATTTTTAAATAAATATTAAATAAATCTGAATGTAATAAATGATTATATAAATAATATCAATATCTTTTAATTAAAGATTAATTATATTTTCACCTATGTAATACTAGGTTTAGTTGATAACTAATCAGAGAATTATGATTCTGGCTAAAAACCATCTGACTTGATTTTTTCACTGACGGAAGCATATTGTCTGATTATTTTGCCGGGATTGGAATGATGACAGAAAATAAGATGGTGCAAGCCGATCAGTTAACGAGGTTTATGTTTGATGACTGCCCTGTACGTGGTCTGCATGTGAATTTGCAGCAGGTATGGCGGCATGTGGCAGAAAATAAAATCTATCCTAAGGCAATTCATCAGGCTCTGGGTGAGCTGACTGTAGCTGCGGTATTGTTGGCCAGTAATCTGAAATTTGACGGTAATCTGATTGTACAGGTGCAGGGTAAGGGCGTTTTGAAAATGCTGGTGGCGGAAGCTACATCGGCAGCAACCTGCCGGGCAACAGCACGCTGGGATGAATCTGCTGTCATTGATGACAATATGACACTGGTAGATTTACTTGGCGAAGGAGGAATGTTTGTACTGACTTTGCAGCCCTCACAGGGTGAATCCTGGCAGGGTATGGTCGAGCTTAATGGTAGCAGTATTGCTCAGATGCTGATGAATTATATGGCGCGTTCCGAACAGCTGGCTACGTATATTATGCTTGCTGCGGATGATGATCATGCCAGCGGTCTATTACTGCAAAAGTTACCCGAACAGGATATAGATGAAGATAGCTGGACAGAGTTATCAGCTTTATCTGAGACGCTTACGGTGGATGAGTTGTTGCGGCTGGATGTGCAGACATTGTTATTCAGGCTGTTTCATGAGCATGAGCTAAGGGTGTTTACACCACAGAATGTTGAATTTTCCTGTACCTGCTCGCGCGCTAAGGTTGGCGATATGCTGCTATTGCTTGGCGGGCAGGAAGTAGGTGAGGCTGTAGCGGAGCAGGGTAGTATTGAGGTGAACTGTGATTTTTGTCATGCACGCTATGTATTTGATGAGGCAGATGTGAATTCTTTGTTTGGTACTGATATTGTGGCTACTGCGCAGGAGGAACTGGCCGCACGTCAGCTTAATCATTAAAAGTACATTGATAAAAAATAGCCGGATAAATGTTATCCGGCTATTTTAATGGCTAATACTGATCAGATTCTGATTTAGTGCTGCATCAATGTTTCGATTTCTGCGGTAGTTTTAGGTACAGAAGCAGTGAGTACTTCATTACCGGTTTCTGTAATCAGAACGTTGTCTTCAATGCGGATGCCAATATTATGAAATGCCTGAGGTATATCATCTGCTGAGCTGATATATAAACCAGGCTCTATGGTCGTTACCATTCCCGCCTGAAGCAAAATAGGCTGTTCATTGCTGTCAAAACGGCCACCAACATCATGAACATCCAGTCCGAGCCAGTGTCCAAGCCCATGCATATAAAAACGCCGATAAGTCTGAGTTTCAATATTCTGCTCTAGACTGCCACGGAGTATGCCCAGATCAATCAGTCCCTGGGTTAGCATGCTGATGGCTGTAGCACTGATATTCTGCCAGTTTGCTTGTTTTACAGTAGAGGTAATGCTCGCCTGGTTAACAGCCAGTACTATATCGTAGATATCTTTTTGTGCACTGCTGAAACGCCCGCTGACGGGAAAGGTGCGGCTAATATCACCAGCATACATCTGGTATTCGGCACCTGCATCAATCATGAGTAAATCATTTTGCTGCAATTGACAGTTATTGCTGACATAATGCAGACAACAGGCATTTTTGCCCCCGGCAACTATGCTGTTGTACGATGGATAGCGTGCTCCGCGTTGCATGAATTCATGCAGAATTTCTGCCTCTACCTGATATTCATACTGACCGGCACGAGTAGTCTGCATGGCACGAATATGAGCTTGTGCGCTGATTTCTGCGGCAATGCGCATGATCGACTGTTCATGTTTATCTTTGATAAGACGCATCGGATCAAGGATGCTGGCCAGATTTACCAGGCTGTCAGGTGCAATCGTACTGCCATTGGCACTGCGATAATTGGCTATACGGGCAACTTCATACCATAATTCAATGAGCTTAGGGTCATTTTCAGGATATAGTCCCCACAATGCGAAGAGTCGTCGGTGACCAGTCAGTGCTTGTTTAAGCAAAACCGGCCACTGGTTGATATCATCGGCTGAATCGAAAGCAAATTGCTCTCGTGCAGCTGTATAACCATAACGGAAACCGTTCCAGATTTCGTGTTCAGGGTCTTTATTGCGGCACAGAAGAGTGGAAGTGTGTTCACGTCCATTCAGTATCAATGCTGCTCCGGGCTCAGGAAAACCGGTCAGGTAATGAAAGTAACTATCCTGTCTGAAGGGATATTCTGTGTCATTACTGCGGCGTTGTTCCGGAGCGGCAAATATAATAGCAATACCATCTTCGCCGATTTTATTCAGTACAGTCTGACGGCGTTGCTGGTAAACGGTAATATCCATTTTAATATTTCTCCCTGCTGCTGTTGCGGCGAGCTGTTTGTATTTGACGAGCCAGCCAAAGTGCCAGTGTGGCACCGATGAGGTCGGCCATTGCATCCATTATATCGCCCTCACGTTTAGTGAACAGCGCCTGAATAATTTCGCTGGAAGCAGCCCAGATAATGGCAGTTATAATTAACAGGCGTAGCGGAATTGTGATGCCGGCACTGAAGCAGGATTTGGACAGGAGCCAGAATTGGCCGAAAAATAAGCCAAAGTGACAGATTTTATCAAATTGCGGAATAGGTACCGGATTACCGCTTGCTTTGAAGAATAAAAAATACAGGCTGGCCAGAAACCAGATGGCGGCAAGGAACAGCCATTTATTCATCCATGATAATTTCATAATGAGTCTGTTTCAATTAGCCATTGCTGACACAGGGTAGCCAGACGGTTAAATTTACTGCCGCGTTGTTGAAACAATTGTTGCCATAATTTTACTGTATGTACATCTGGTGCTTCATCAAGGCTGCATTCGTTGAGCCAGAAATCTAAAATTTCAGCGCATTCACCGGCAGAAGCTGTTTGAAAAAGTTCGGTTATAGCTTGCATGAATCAATGGTAATAATATGCAGTTAATGATAAAAACGGACTGAGTAACAGTCCGTTTTATGTTTATTCAGTTTCCAATACGGCTGTAGTATAAACGTTCTGAACATCATCAAGATCTTCAAGTGCGTCTAGTAAACGCTGCATTTTTTCAGCTTCTGCTCCTTGCAGAACGGTTTCATTAACTGCACGCATGGTTACTTCGCCATCGGCCGCGTGCAAACCCGCTGCTTCCAGTGCTTCTTTAACACTGCTGTACTGATAGGGCTCGGTGATGACTTCTTTAGAACCATCTTCCTGTACGATAACGTCTTTAGCACCTGCTTCGAGAGCAGCCTCCATCAGAGT
This sequence comes from Snodgrassella sp. ESL0323, assembly GCF_013346865.1. Lineage (NCBI taxonomy): Bacteria > Pseudomonadati > Pseudomonadota > Betaproteobacteria > Neisseriales > Neisseriaceae > Snodgrassella > Snodgrassella sp. ESL0323. Next base: position 50,989 of record NZ_JAAEDT010000012.1, read on the forward strand.
ATCTTCATCCACTTCCGGGCTGAAAAGTAAATAGCCCTGATGAACAAACTGAAAAGCTACTGAGCCGTCTGTACCAAGATTGCCGCCATGTTTGGTGAAGGCATGGCGTACATCGGCTACGGTACGGGTTTTATTGTCGGTCAGGCAGTCTACCATTACTGCCGCTCCGCCAATGCCATAACCTTCGTAACGCAGTTCTACATATTCAACACCTTCAAGATTACCTGTACCTTTATCTATTGCCCGCTGAATATTATCTTTGGGCATGTTGGCATCAGTGGCTTTATCCATTGCCAGACGCAGGCGTGGATTGGCATTCGGATCGCCACCGCCCAGACGGGCTGCAATGGTAATTTCTTTAATCAGGCGGGTGAAGATTTTGCCGCGTTTGGCATCCTGACGACCTTTACGATGCTGGATATTGGCCCACTTACTATGTCCTGCCATTTTAAATTCCTTATTGCTGTGTTGATTTTACATACCAAAACAATGCCAAAGCTGAGCGCTTTGGCAAGTTTTAATATCATCAAATAATTGAAATATGGTATTAATTTTACCATATTGCTCTTTTATTGAGTAGATTCTATCCGGATAGTATAAACGGCGGGTAATCTGGATTACTGTTTGCCTGCTGAGGTTTGCCAGTATTTGAGCCATGCCTCGCAGCCGGCATGGATAATGGTGCAGGTTTCTGTAAAATTACCGCTGAAATAAGGGTCTGGTACGTAGTCATATTCGCTGTCTGGTAATAAATCGGTAATTTTGTAGACTTTATCCGGACGACTACACCCAAAAATACGGGATAAGTCTTGCAGGTTTTTATCATCCATAGCAATAATATGATCGTAAATGGCAATATCCTCCGGCCTTACTTCACTACTTTGAAAATCATTAGTACTGATTTGTTTTGCATGCAAAATTTCTTTGGTGCCTGAGTGCATGTCTTCACCATTGTGCCAGCCCGAAGTACCGGCGCTGGCAATTTCAATCTGTTCACTCAGACCTTTTTTTGTTACCAGGTCGCGCAGAATGTATTCTGCCATGGGAGAACGGCAGATATTACCCAGACAGACAAATAATACTTTAGTTGCAGCCATCAGTGACTCCGTGGAAAAAGTGGGTTATGCCCGACCATATTGATAGATTGGGCATAACTAGGCAATTGGGCCTGTGCACTGATTGGTTCATGTAACAGGCGAATATTTTCAACATGGCACTCAGCCAGCAGATCAATGAAATTTTGTATTATGCTGTCAATGTTGTCTGCCTGTGTTAGTGGCCAGCGGAAAATTTGTGGCTGAAGTTCAAATACACTGTCGGTTGCGTTGAAGCCAAATAATATATTCCCGCCTTCCTGAGCAGCAATAACTACGCCAACCCGTGGACTTTGCAGGCGAATCGCTCGGATAGCATTAGTCGTAAAGACATCACAGGCCATTCGCAGACGCATGGCACTGCCAGAGCGTAAGGCGTTTAATGGTGATTGTGGCGCAAGCGGGTTGATAAACAGCGTAGCACCGGCTGTAGCCAGATGAGTTTGCCAGACTTGCATGAGCGGCAGGGCAGTATCTGCCAGATTGCAGTTAAGGGCAGATTGAATGTCTGGTCCGGAAAAACCAAGGGCATAAAAAACCTGTACTGATTGTCCGCTTTCAACTATTAGTGGTGTTTTAGGTAACTGACCAAGAAAATCTGCGGCCATTTGTTGATTTTGTTTAGCAGCATACCATTGACTGGCTTTGATATGGGTCAGGGTAGTATCACTCACAAGATGAGATGCCCATTGAATTTTATTCCATTCATCAGACCATGGACGGTTTTTGAAGATTTCAGCAATGGCTTTTGCGGGTATGCTGTCTGGCAGAGAGATATTTTCTTTAGCACCACCTACTATTATTACGGACAAAGCCAACCATTGTACTTCTGTCTGATTACGTGCTTGTAATACAGTTTCCATACTGTTCCACAGTGCATTGTAAATATCACTATTGGCCGCCATAGCCAGTGCTACTGAAAGATTGGTATAGTGATTTTGTGCCAGCATACGGCTGATTTCAGTTTGCAGGCTCTCACGGGCAAGGGTAGTTAGTGCTTTTGATGTAGGTGTTACAAGACTGGCTGCATGCAGCAGCAGTTCGTTTTTAACCTGATCGGTAGGAAATGCGCGGGTATCAGGCAAACAATGATGGGTGTTCATGATGTTGATCGGTTTTATTTAGTAGACTTAGTAAATATTCTATTGTAACAAATATGATCAATAAAACTCCCTTCATAAAACAACATCTGGTTAAATATGCATTAGGCTTATAGTTTTTACACTATAATATATCCGTTAGAACCTTTGCCTATTAATTGCGCAAACAAATTTGGCAAAGTTTATATGGTGAAGGTTTAGAGCAAGCTATTGAAGTTCCTGAACTGGCTAGTAGTGTAAAAGCCATTCAATCAAGAGCTAAAGCGAACGCTGATATTTATGAATCGATTTTTCCATTTATCCCAAGTAATTATCTTTATAAAAAAATAGAGAAGTTAAAGTAAGATCTTTTGCATCAATATGGCCAGACTTAGATTATAAAAAATTAGATAATTATGTTAAGGAAAAATACAATAAAACAATGGAAATGGCAAATGGAGACTCTAAAATTAAATCTGAAGTACGTCAAAAGAAAAGCATGCTCGAAGACGAAACGATCAAGTATTATTTTGAAAAAGAATTAAAAATGCCATTTAATCCTGTTTTTTGGCAAAACTACGATATTAATCAATTTACTGAATTACAACAAATCAAAGGGTATATTACCCTGTTGCCCATTCACTGGACTGAAGGTGAAAATAATGCCATTCCTTACCATATCCGGTTAGTAACATAAGGATAACAATATGAAAAAAGCTATTTTATTAACAAGTTGTATGACTATCAGCAGTATTACACAGGCTGCTGATTTAACATTTAAACCAGAATGCATTGGATCTTATTCTATTGATCTTCCAGATAATATTGAAATCGCTCTTTTTCCGATTGAGCGTTATTACAACCTAGATCAAATTATCCAAACTATTTTTAGACGGTAAATGGGCTATTCTTTCTACGTTTAATTATAATCGTAATAATATAGATATTGCTGATGGTAAATTTAACAAAAAAATTCTACAAAATATTGTTAACCAATTAAATAGCGATTATGATGAACGATTGAAATCTAAATATGAGTATAAAATTAAAAATATAAATAATAACAATAAATTAGTTGGATATTATAGTGATTATGCTAGTAATCTAGCTTTAATAGCCAATGAACGAATTTATACATTCTATTCGAATGAACGTTACCAAGGTAAGGAAAAAGATTTTGCATTTTACAAACAAAATGCCAAATCAATTATCAATAATTTTAGAACTCGAGAACTGTTTGAAGTGCCTAAAGAAGCAGGGAAATGTATACCCTATGGTTTTGTTGCTGGTAATGATAAAACGATGCCAATTAATATGACGGTCTCTTTCCGCTTAAATGAACATCCCGATATTGTAATTTCATTTTCAGAGAGTACATGGTCATTTACTAATTCATTGAGCTTTAGCAGCAAAGATGAAATCAATCTGTTTTGGAATACGAATTATGATATTAATAATGATAACATTAAAAATATCAAATTATTAGGCTTTCCCTTTAAGTATCGAGATATTAAGATGGATGGACGAAAAGGATTAGCAAGCTTCGTGGAAATACGTTATAAAGATAACGCTCCGTCTGATTACGGTTACTATAGTATTGTCGAATATGATCCAGTAGTTAAACAAAGTTCAAAAAATTACCCATGGTTAATTATGTCAGTAATCGGCAAACAGAGCGAATCCAAAGGCAAAACTCCACTGACGAAAGATGAGATATATGAACTAGCAAAAAAAATTGAAGCCTCAATTAAACGAAGAGCAACAGAGCAATAATTGATCATTAAACCTATTATGATAAAAATTTAACGAATATTTTGTGCCGTTGAGTTAGAGATGTCTTCATCATTTCGTTGCGCAATTGTAAGTGCCCATGAACATAGTTCGGCTAACGCAGGACAGACTTGATGGCCTAAAGGACTTAGTGCGTAAATGACTTTTATTGGTGGTTTTTCACCAAATACTTGACGGGTAATCAGGCGATCTTTTTCCAATTGTTTAAGTTGTAGACTTAATGTCATTTCGGTAATTGCAGGTATATCTTTCCGTAATTCATTAAAACGTTTCTCACCGTTTTTAAGGTAATGCAAAATCACACTTTTCCATTTCCCACCAATTAAATCCATCGCCATGCTGATTGGGCAATCATAATATTTATCATTATAAATGATTTTACTTGATTTGATTTTTGTTCCCATTATGACCTCACTATCTATTTTGATAGATATTGTCATAAAATAATTTTTAAGTAAACTATTTATACCAACTATAAAATTGATAGTTTAAATAACAAGGACATATTATGGCATTAATCATATTGGCTCATCCCAATACAACACAGTCTATTGCTAACAAGACAATCGTTGACACGGTAAGTCAAAACTTACCAAATAGTGAAATTCGCAATATTCATCAGTACTATCCTAATTACAATATCGATGTTAAAGCTGAACAAGCGGCATTATTACGGCACGATTTTATTGCGTTACAGTATCCAATGTATTGGTATAACATGCCTGCAATTTTAAAAATATGGTTTGATGAAGTTTTTACCTATAATTTTGCTTATGGTTCACAAGGTGATAAATTAAAAGGTAAAAAATTATTACCTAGTCTAACTATTGGGCAGCCTGAACAAAATTTTCAGCAAAATGGCCACTTTATGATGGATGATCTATTACAACCTGTTAAGCAGTCAGCACAGTATGCTCAGATGGTCTATCTTGAGCCTATTTTGCTGTACGGTGTTTCAACAGTGTCTGGGCTCAGTCAGCAAACTATTGCGGATAAAGCGCATCAACATAGTTTGAATTTGATTGATAGAATCAGGCAGGGAAAATAACGTTTTAGTTTTATCGACCGGTTTAGGCATAAAAAACCAGACGCTAAGTCTGGTTAGTTTTGTCTGAAATGTAATACTGATATTTGTCTGATATTTTGTGCTTGCGGCAAAAGCTGTACAACAAGCAAACATATGACTATCCAGCTTGAAACTGAAATGTGCTGCCCATATTTTAAATTGACAACAATCATATATTTGGGCTTTTGAGAAAATTATGAAACAGACACACAGTTTTCAGACTGAAGTAAAACAGTTGTTACAGTTGATGATTCATTCTTTATACAGCAATAAAGAAATCTTTTTGCGGGAACTGATTTCCAATGCTGCCGATGCGTGCGATAAATTGCGCTTTGAGTCTCTGAATGATGCTTCTTTGCTGGGAGATGATGCAGAATTCAGGATTAAGGTTACTGCTGATGCAGAAGCTAAAACCATTACTGTATCTGATAATGGTATCGGTATGACTGAAGCCGATATTATTGAACATCTGGGTACCATTGCTAAATCCGGTACCAAAGCATTTCTGGAAAAACTGACTGGCGACGATAAAAAAGATGCCAATCTTATTGGGCAGTTTGGTGTAGGTTTTTATTCTGCTTTTATCGTGGCTGATAAGGTAACTGTTGAAAGCCGCAGGGCAGGTGCTGCAGAAAATCAAGCTGTACGCTGGGTGAGTGCAGGAGACGGCGAATTTACTGTTGAACCGATTAGTAAGTCTGCCCGTGGTACAGATGTAATTCTGCATCTTAAAGATGATGAAAAAGATTTGTTGTCTGACTGGACTCTGCGCCGGATTGTAACGACTTATAGTGATCATATTTCTGTGCCGATTTATATGAAGAAAGCGCCTGAATATGATGAAGAAGGTAATGTAAAAGTTTCAGATGAGCTGGAAGTGGTTAATCAGGCTCAGGCTTTATGGCAGCGGCCGAAAAATGAAATTACCGATGAGCAGTACCAGACTTTCTATCGTCATGTATCACACGATTATGATGATGCTTTAGCGTGGACACATTTTCGTGTGGAAGGACGGCATGAATACACCGGATTGCTGTACATTCCAAAACATGCACCATTTGATTTATATGAGCGTGAACCCAAGCATGGTGTACAGTTATATGTAAAACGTGTATTCATTATGGATGATGCGAAAAAGCTGATGCCTTCTTATCTGCGTTTTATTCGCGGAGTGATCGACAGCAGCGATTTGCCTTTGAATGTATCCCGTGAAATTTTGCAGGAAAGCCGTGATCTGGATGCAATTCGCTCTGGCAGTGTTAAAAAAGTATTGTCTCTTTTAGAAGATCTGAAGAAAAATCAATCGGAAAAATATGCTGAATTCTGGCAGGTGTTCGGTAATACACTGAAAGAAGGTATTGCTGAAGATTTCACTAATAAAGACAAAATAGCCGGTTTATGCCGGTTTGCCTCTACGCATAATGATAGTAGTGAGCAAAATGTTACTCTGGCTGATTATATTGGTCGGATGAAAGAGGGGCAGGAAAAAATTTACTATATTACTGCTGATAGTTATGCTGCTGCTAAAAATAGCCCGCATCTGGAAATTTTCCTGAAAAAAGGTGTTGAGGTACTACTGCTGACTGACCGTGTGGATGAATGGGTGGTAAACAGCTTATCTGAATTTGACGGCAAGGGTTTGGTAAGTGTAGCCAAAGGTTCACTGGACTTAGGTAATCTGGCTGATGAGGAAGAAAAAGCAGCCCAGGCTAAAACAGAAGAAGACAATAAGGAACTGGTAGAGCAGATTAAAACTGCTCTGGGTGATAAAGTTGACGCTGTTCGTGCCACAGCCCGTTTGACAGAAAGTCCGGCATGTCTGGTTGTTGGTGAACATGATATGAGCCAGCATCTGGCAAGAATGCTGGAAGCTTCCGGCGCAGCTGGTCAAATTCCGCAGACCAAACCAACACTGGAAATCAATCCGGATCATCCTTTGATTAAGAAAATTGCTTGTGAACAGGACGAAGTACAGCGCAATGAACTGGCTGAGCTGGTATATGATCAGGCTTTGCTGGCTGAAGGCGGTAAACTGGAAAATCCGGCGGCATTTGTCAAACGCATGAATCATTTATTGCTGACACTAAATCAGTAATATTGTTTTTATCAGACCAAAAGAGCTGCTTTCATAAAAGCAGCTCTTTCAATTCATTAATAAAAATTTTAAACAAAATGTTCAAACATTCTTAAAAATAATTATTTATATTATAATTAACAACTTTTTGTAAAAAATGAAGTTTTTTGGTTTTAACATACTTATAAATTATTTATGGATAATAATAGTATTTAAAAACCATGTGATTCTTCCGATATGGCACTTAGTGAAGCTTGGCTGTTTGGATTTAAATTCTATGAAGAGAATGGATTACCTAAATTTAAACCCACTGAACAGTTTCAGAAAAATTATAATAATTTACCGTGTGAATAAAAGTTTAAGTTAAATAGAAATATATTTGCATTTTTAGTCCATGGTATTTTTATATTTAGCTATGTGGCGTAAAGCTATTTCAATGACATTCTGTTTAATGGTGCTTTATTTTATTATAACGATGTTTATTCCGTTTAAAGCTTCTACTGGTATTAGTGTGGGCGATTTTTCAGCCAGAATGTTTTTTTGGATTCCGGGTTAATTTTCTTATTACTTACATAAAGTAAAAAATCAAAAACTTTCAATATTTTTGAAGGATTATATTAAATAATTTAATAATCTAAACAATTTCTAATTTCTAAAATGACTATTTACTGAATCTCAGTAAATAGTCATTTAATTATCAATATGAAAATATATTTTTTAATATATAAATTTTTATGTGGCTCGGATTTTTCCAGTCTGATATTACAAATGGCATTCTATCAATTTAATAACAGCATCAATGCCAGCGGGCATTGATGCTGTTAGGGTATATACACTTTGTATTTATTTGTACTTTTTATGGTATATCTGAATAAAATATGCCAGAATTAAAAATGCCAGAAAAGGCACGCCAAATAATAAAGTAGCATGGAATATCGGGGTAAACCATGTGGTGATCATGATGCTGATGATTGCCAATAAACCGGCTATAGTGACAAATGGAAAACCGGGTACACGAAATTTCAGTTTTTGCTGTTGCCGCTGCATCCGGATGCGAAAACACAGATGTGTCAGAAATACTGCCCCCCAGCTGAATAATGCACCAAACATAGACAAAGCTATCATAACCGGAAAAGCCGTTTCCGGATTTAAAATATAAACCAGTGCGGCGACAGCAATACCGGCAGAAGATAAAGCCAGTGCATTCAGTGGTACGCCATTACTTTTTACTTTACCGAATATTTGTGGTGCTTCGTTAGCGCGAGACAGACTGAACATCATACGAGTGGCAATATAGAGCATACTGTTCATGGCTGAAAGTGCAGCAACAATGACAATAAAGTTCAGAATACTGTCGGCAAATGGTATACCTACATTTTTCATTACGCTGACAAACGGGCTGGTGCTTCCTTCTTTAATTAATTCCTGCCACGGTACCAGCATGACAATCAGACTGAGTGCAAGCAGATAAAATATCAATAGCCTTGCAAAAGTTCCTTTAAACGCGGTTTTAACTGCCTGTTCAGGATTGGTGGCTTCACCTGCGGCTATAGCGATCATTTCAATACCGAGATAGCTGAATATGGAAATAATAACACCGGTCCAGATACCGGAAAATCCATGCGGAGCAAAGCCGCCGCTAAACATGTTTTGTTCAATTCTGCTGATACTGCTTTGCGTTAGTAATACACTGATGGCCAGTACAATAAATACGATAATGGCAAAAATTTTAATGGTGGAAAACCAGTATTCAACTGAACCGAAAGCTTTGACACTATAGGCATTAACGCCGATCAGGCAGCATGAAAATAGTGCAATCCATATCCATGAATCAACCTGTGGAAACCAGAATTTCATGTATTCAGCGATGGCTGTGACTTCTGTACCCACAGCCAGAACAATACAGGCCCAGTAACTGTAACGCACCAGAAAACCAGCCAGAGGATGCAGATAAAATTCAGCATACGCACCAAAAGAACCCGAAGTAGGGTGCTGCACAGTCATTTCTGCCAGACATCCCATTAAAGCCAGTGCAATCATGCCGCCCAGTGCATAACTGATGATAACAGCAGGGCCGGCAAAGCCAATGGCAAATTTGCTGCCTAGAAATAAGCCGGTTCCTATTGCTCCGCCAATGGCAATCATGCTCATCTGACCGGCGGATAGCTTTTTGTGTAATCCTGTTTCCCGAGACTGAATACGCTCGAAATTACCCATCGTTTTTCCTTAAGATGAGAAGCATAAGCCGAGCAGAATATTCATGCCCGGCCTGTACCTGTGTGGATTAAAGAAATGCAAATCAGGTTACCTGTCCGCGCGTGTGAAACTGTGGCTGTGCCCACTCCTCATTAATTAATACCTGTTTCAGATGTTGAACAGCATGCCAGATATCGGTATAACTCAGATACAATGGTGTAACTCCCAGGCGAATCACTTCCGGTTCGCGATAATCTCCGATTACACCGCGGGCAATCAGAGCCTGAACTATGGCATAACCATGAGGATGACGCAGGCTGACATGGCTGCCACGGTGAGCATGTTCACGCGGTGTAATCAGCGTTAAGTTATGTCCCGCACATTCCTGCTCAGTAAGAGCAATCAGTAAATCAGTTAGCTGCAGAGATTTGTGCCGCAGTGATTGCATATCTGTTTGTAAAAAGATATCTACGCCGCTTTCTATCAGGCTCATAGATACAATTGGCTGTGTACCGCATAAATAGCGACGGATATTGTCTGCAGGTGTATAGCTTTCAGCCATATCAAACGGCCGCGCATGACCCCACCAGCCGGATAATGGCTGGCTGAATGCAGTCTGATAACGCTCATTTACCCACAGCATAGCAGGTGCGCCGGGACCGCCGTTCAAATATTTGTAAGTACAACCAATAGCAAAATCACTGTTACTGGCATTCAGATCAATAGGTACAGCACCGATTGAATGACACAAATCCCAGATAGTTAAAGCACCATGCGAATGTACCAGTACATTGATTGCTGCCATGTCATGCAGGTAGCCGGTACGATAGTTAACATGAGATAACACTACAACAGCAGTGTTTTCATTAATACGGGCGGGCAGATCTGCCGGTGTATCTATTAGATGAAGTTGATAACCCTGATTAATCAGAGCCATGAAACCTTCAATCATATAAATATCGGTAGGGAAAGAATCACGCTCAGCGATAATGATTTTACGATTATTGTCATTATTCTGCTGAATATGGATGGCTGTGGCCAATACTTTAAACAGATTCAGACTGGTTGTATCGGTAACAACGGTTTCATTTTCCTGAGCACCAATCAGCTGACCGACTTTATTGCCTAATCGTACCGGTAAATCCCACCAGCCGGCTTTATTCCAGCTATTAATCAGATCGGTACCCCATTGCTGATTAATCACTGCCTGAGCATTTTCTGCAGCTTTTCTGGGTTTCGCACCCAAAGAGTTACCATCCAGATATATAACCCCTTGTGGTAATTCAAACTGATTTTTTAGGGGAGCCAGAATATCGGCGGCATCCCATTGCTGACATTGTTCTAGTGTAATCATTTTGTGCCGGTTGAATTTCAAAATGAATAGTGTACTGAATTGTTGCCAGTTATGGCGAATAAAATTTAAATTAATTTATCCGAATATTTATCTTAATCAATCTGTGTCAAGATAGATAAATATTATTCTGTTTTATTCTGCTGGCTGCCGATTTTAAATATTTGTGCCACTATACCCATTATCAGGATGATGGCCGCCAGTATGCTGGTATATATTACTTCATATTTATAGGTTCCTTCGATAATCATGATAATAATCGAAGCAATAATCAGCCCGATAACCAGATAAGTCAGCCATGGAAAGCACCACATTTTAAATGTCAGTGTCTGCCCTTGTTTTTCCAGTTTTTTTCGTAGAAATAATTGTGAGCAGCTGATAGCGAGATAAACATACAGGGCAATCGTACCGGTAGCTGTCATCAGTACATCGTAAACATCCATTTTGGCGGTAGCGGTGAGATACACTGCAAATAGGGTAAAGACACAGGAAATAAGCACGCCAATTTGCGGACTGCCATTTTTCGAGGTATAGGACATGATCCGATGAGCATCGCCGCGTTTTGCCAATGAATATAACATGCGCGAACAGGTATACAGAGCTGAATTAAAACAGCTTAAAACTGAAGTAAGGACAACAAAGTTGACGATATGACGTGCCTGAGGAATTCCCAGTGAGGTTAATACTACACTGTATGTTCCCCATGTGGCGTCATTCAGCCGCGGGTCGTTATACGGAATCAGACAAACGGTAATAAAAATCGAACCTACATAAAACAGGATGATGCGCCAGACAACAGATTTTGTGGCTTTACGAATTTCTGTAGCCGGATGGCTGGATTCTGCAGCAGCAACAGTAACGATTTCAGCACCAATATAGGCAAACATAACACCCAGCAATGCAGTTACCACAGATGATGATCCTTTAGGCATGAATCCCTGATCAGTTAAGTGTGTCCAGCCTTTTGCATCTGCCTGACCCCACGGCCATAAATAGATAATAGCCAGACTGCCTACAATCAGAAACAATACAATGGCGACTACTTTGATTAAAGCAAACCAGAATTCAAATTCCCCGTAATTTTTAACATCCATCAGATTGATAACAACCAGAGCTACGGTTACTGCCAGCATATAGCTCCAGATGGGAAATACAGGAAACCAGTTATTAAGAATTTTACCGGCTACATAGGCTTCCCAGCCCATGAGCAATGCCCAGAAAAACCAGTATAACCAGCCAATGCTGAAACCTGCCCAGCGGCCGATAGCAGTATCAGCATATGTGGAAAAAGAACCGCTATCCGGATGAGCTACAGCCATTTCTCCTAACATGCGCATAATCAGCATGACCAAAAGACCGCCGGCACCATAGGCAAGAATGGCTGCGGGTCCCGTATGGTAAATTACAGAGCCGGAGCCAATAAATAAAGCCCCTCCGATCACGCCAGCAATAGAAATCATAGTCAGATGGCGTGATTTAAGTCCGTTTTTCAGTGTGGATGATGTGCTCAAATTAATTCTCCTTTGGAAAGAGTAATATCAGACTGAAACACCTTTTGCTAGCTGAATTCAGTCAACAACGCCCCATCCTGATTTATGCAGTGCATTCAGGATTTTTATAATTATGAAGAAAGCGGCAGCGAAGCAGATTATGGCTGCCGCGGATTCAGGAATTACTGGTCAATGCCGGCAAGAAGTACATATTTAATTTCAACGTAATCTTCTATACCGTATTTAGAACCTTCCCGACCAAGACCGGATTGCTTGACGCCGCCAAAAGGTGCTGCTTCATTTGACAGCAGTCCTGTATTGATGGCTACCATGCCATAATCCAGATTTTCGCTGACGCGTACTATTCTGCCGATATCACGACTGTAGAAATAACTGGCTAGCCCGAATTCGGTGTCATTAGCCCAGCTGACAACTTCTTCTTCGCTTTCAAAACGAAATACCGGCGCCAGCGGACCGAAAGTTTCCTCACGAGCAACTTTCATGTCCTGAGTAACATTTTTCAGTAATGTAGGCTGGAAGAATAATTCTCCGTGATTATCTGCGGTTCCGCCGGTAACGATTTCCGCCCCTTTGCCAATAGCATCAGTAATATGTTCCTGAACTTTGTTAACTGCACCTGCATCGATTAATGGTCCGACAGTTACGCCCTGATCCAGTCCGTTGCCTATTTTCAGTTTGGCAATGGCCTGAGCCAGTTTATCCACGAATTCATCATATACAGCACTTTGTACGTACAACCGGTTGGCACATACGCAGGTCTGGCCGGCATTGCGGAATTTAGAAATCATTGCACCTTCTACGGCTGCGTCGATATCAGCATCATTGAAGACGATAAATGGCGCATTACCACCCAGTTCCATAGATACTTTTTTTACTGTACCGGCGCACTGAGCAATCAGTTTACGACCTACTTCGGTAGAGCCGGTAAAACTGAATTTTTTTACCCGGTCGTCTTCAGTTAATACTTTACCAATTTCACTGGAGCTGCCGGTAATGACATTGACTACTCCGGGCGGGATGCCGGCACGCTGTGCCAGCTCAGCAATGGCCAGTGCAGATAATGGTGTTTGCGAGGCCGGACGAATAACAAAAGTACAGCCGGCAGCCAGAGCCGGAGCAATCTTGCGGGTAATCATCGCATTCGGAAAGTTCCACGGCGTAATGGCTGCACATACGCCGATTGGCTGCTTAAGTACCATAATCCGTTTGTCGTTTGACGGCGCGGGTATGGTGTCACCATAAATACGCTTGGCTTCTTCTGAATACCATTCCAGATAAGATGCACCATAGGCAATTTCACCTTTAGCCTCAGCCAGCGGCTTCCCCTGTTCTGAAGTCAGGATAATGCCCAGATCTTCCTGATGCTGCATCATTAGCTCAAACCAGCGGCGCAGAAGATTACTGCGTTCTTTAGCTGATTTGGCTTGCCATGGTTTCAATGCTGCATGTGCTGCTGCTACAGCACGTTCAGCTTCTGCTGTACCCATGCGGGGCACGTCTGCCAGATTGTTTCCGGTAGCCGGATTGATAACTGAAATAACTGCGCCATTATCGGCGTTCAGCCATTGTCCATTTATATAACACTGGGTTTTTAATAATGCAGAATCATGCAATTGCATAGTTTTTTCCTAAAAAAACTGAAACAGACATGACAGGCTGCCGGTAAAATATTCTACCGGAGCAGCCTGCAGACAATGAATATTATTGAGCCTGACGCAGGGCAGTTTCAAGTATATTCAATGCTTCATCAAATACATGATCTTCAATAGTAAGCGGATAGAGACAACGAATTACATTGTAATACTGTCCGCAGGTCAGAATCATCAGACCGTTTTCCAGCGCCAGTTGCTGTACTTTTTTGGTACGTTCAGCATCTGGTTCTGAGGTACCGGGTTTAACTAATTCAATGGCGACCATAGAGCCTGGTCCGCGTACTTCTGCAATAGACGGAATAACTTCTTTTAAATTATTAAAGCGTTCTTTCAATCTGTTACCCAGAATATTGGCGCGCTCGCACAGTTTTTCTTCTTCGATAACATCAATAACTGCATCAGCAGCAGCCAGTCCCAGCGGACTACCGGCGTAAGTGCCGCCCAGGCCGCCTACTACAGGAGCATTCATGATGGCTTCTTTGCCTACTACACCGGAAAGCGGAAAACCGCCGGCCAGGGATTTGGCAATGGTCATTAAATCAGGCTGTACGCCGGTCAGTTCGGTAGCAAACATTTTTCCGCTACGGGCAAAGCCGGACTGAATTTCATCAAAAATCAGCACAATTCCGTGTTCATCCGCCAGCTGGCGTAAGGCACGCAGAAATTCATTTGGTGTAACATTAAAGCCGCCTTCACCCTGAACTACTTCGATAATAATAGCAGCAACATCACTGGGCGCCAGATGGCATTTGAAAATATTATGAAGACCGTGCAAGGCATCTTCAATGCTAACGCCATGCAGTGTATTCGGATAAGGTGCATGTACGATATCAGCAGGGAACGGCCCGAAATCTACTTTATAGGGTGCGATTTTGCCGGTTAAAGCCATAGTGAGATTGGTACGGCCATGAAAGGCACCGTTAAATGCGATTACACCACGTCTTTTGGTATAGGCACGGGCAATTTTAATGGCATTTTCAACAGCTTCAGCACCAGAGGTAACAAACATTGTGCGTTTGTCGTCGGCAATAGGTGCTCTGGCATTAATTTTTTCGGCAACCTTAGCATACAGCTCATATGGAACAGTATTAAAACAGGTATGCGAAAATTTCTGCAGTTGATCAGCTACTGCTTTTTGTACTTTGGGATGCAGATGACCAGTATTCAGAACGCCGATGCCTCCGGCAAAGTCAATGTAACGCTTACCTTCAGGAGTCCAGAACTCAGCGTTTTTAGCGTGATCAATATAAAAATCGCACATGAAACCAACGCCACGAGGAGCTGCGGCCAGTTGACGCTGACGAACATTGCTTGTTTGACTCATAATATTTTCTCCAAAAAAGTGCAGACCGGCCTAAGCAGGTTTTTACTAATATCAACCGTATGATATGTGTTCTGACAATATAATTAACTGACTGAATCTATCAGTCTTATAATTGATTGGTTTATTCGGTTAAATTACGGGATTAAATTTATACTGTCAATCTGGGTAAATATTCTGCTAACGTAGAATATTGAAAAAAATTCAATAAGAATGAAATTAAATGTTTTTATAATTGGTATTATTGGTAATTAATATTAATTATAAATATTATTTTAAGAATTAATTGCTTAATTTATGCGTATATTCTTAATTGCTGAGCGTCTGCAAGCAGGCAAATAAAGTGCAGCCTTATTTGATTATTGATTTCAAAGATGTATAGATGTCAGTGTTAATTAAAAAGGCTAAACCGATTGGGTTTAGCCTGATAGATATTGGGGGCGTGTAGTGTTATTCAGTTAAAACTAATCAATACTGCTGTTAAGAAACTATTTTTGGTATGGACTGGTTTAGCAATAATGAGACAGAAAATAAATAAAACAGATACCATTGCAAGTGCAATCGCATAAATCATATGATAGCCGAAGTTGGCAGAAATTACGTCCTGTAACAAACCAAGCAAATAGTACTGTATAAAGGCAATTGTTAAACAAATTAGAAATTAAATAGTTCAATTGGGAAGCTGATCCTGAAAATACAAGATACAGACATTGGCACCCTTGATTAATTTTAATTTTTATTGAACATGTCGAAGTAGGTTTGGTTAACGAAACAACTATTGTAATTCCCACTCATTTTTGATGTCTTCAATTGATGGATTAGATTTTACTTTACCATTTACAAATACCAGCGGAAAAGCCATTGTTTTGACATACTCAACTCTGTCAATCATCTGATTTATTTCTCTTTCTGACATTTTGGCTAGATTATGATTGAAAGTGTAACCACTAATTCGGGTAGCAGGAATATTCTGTTTATTTAATTCTGTGGCCAGATAATCAGCAATCTTTGCCTGTCGTGACGGACAATTGATTGGAGCCATAATGACAATTCCCTTACTTCCGGGAAGATTAACTGATATATCCAGAAAACCATATTGATCAGTTCTGGATTTGATATCCTGATCAAAATCAAAATCAGTACTGGAGTTGATATCCTGAACAAATATTTTTTTTTCTTGTTTGCTTTTATGCCATTGATAACCCGCAAAACACAGAGCAAAGAATGCTACTATTGTTAGAATAACTCTGTTCATTAATCTTCCGCTTTTTGAGATTATCCGGTTATTTACAAATGTATATGCTTAATATCAAAGTAGAACCAAGCAAAAATAAAGTACGGGTTTATCAATTGGTTTTGCATCATGCGGATTGTAAACTTTCCTTGTCCTATTCGCAATATTTTGTATATTAATGTTAATTAAAAAAAACAATTTGTTAAATTCAAATAGGCTTTTTATCACTGAATGACGGAGAATTTATTTTTCTTTCTAAATTGTCTGAGTAATTCAGAGAAGCTCCTATTATTCTTTTGATAATAATTTTTGTTAATATATGATTTTTCCCAAACACCCACATTGCAACCAAACCTGTAACTATTTAGCGCCTTCAATGATGGCATCTTGAGTATGCTCAATAATTTTGCTACTGCCTGACTATCAATCAAAGGGCTTACGTTAACACCTGCATCCATACCGTGACTAAGGTCAAATTGTTGATAGTTTCTTAGAATTTAGGCACAAACTGGTCGTTGACAGCGCTTTGCACATAAATATGATTGGCACAGACTTAGGTTTGTCCGTCATTGTGGAATTTGAAAATTATGGCGGTGGTTACTGCTGCATCAATATCTGTATCATTGAAAATAATAGATAAAGCTTTTCCCAAGTTCTATAGAAACTTTTTTACTGAAAATGCTTATTACGCAATAAGTTTTGTTCCAACTTCGTTTTTAAAGTAATCCGGGTGGCAGTTACCGCACATACAGCTTCTGCGGTAACCATTTTAGGATTATCAGCCAGTTTTTCACCGATTGCAAGATTGGATACGGGTATGATTTTTTATCATCTGCATTTAATTATTCACCATCAACTTAGCACTGGGTTTTGAATAATTTAGAATCATACAACTGCGTTTTATTTTCCCTGAAATATGACTATTTAAACGTTTACAACTGTTAAACGATAATATGATAGTGTCAGATAGTTTAGGAAAAATATTTGTTTGTTAATGCAGATTTTTGGTGGTATGAATTTATTTATTACTACAGTGCTTTACTGATATTGATAATAGATGTTTTAAGATAAGCCTATAGTCAGTTTTAGAATCTTGTTAGAATGGTGATTACGGTGCTGATCAGTGATTAACCTTTGAGGGCGATTTAATTGTTGAAGGCGGTGGCTGAATAATCAGGCACAAGATGAAAGATAAAATTACCATGGCTAAAGAAATGGTATAGATACTCTGATGGCCGAAGTTGGCCGAAATTACGCCCTGCAACATACCGGCCAGAATAATACTGCAAGAAATACAGTTATTAAACAATGTAGAAGCAACACCCGTACGTTTAGGTAATAAATCCTGGAAATAAATCAGGCCGATACTGGCTATTATGCCGATAAATAAACCATTAAAGAATTGTAAACCAATCAGCATCCATTCGTTTTGGGTAGAAACCATACCGATATAAAATATGATGCCGCAAATGACTGCAAAACAAATCAGATTTTTATTACCAAAGCGCGGTACCAGCATGCTGGCAATCAGCATAGCGGGAATTTCAATGGCAGCAGCTATGCCCATCAAATGTCCGGGCAGTGACGGTGAACCGGGCAGAATGTCATCGATATATAAAGGCATATCAATCAAATACATCATATTGGCTGTACCCATACTGATTGAAGCGATAAACAGCAAAATGACATTAGGATTATTGAAAATCTTTTCTTTTGGCTCTTGTTTTTTAGTAACAGATGTTGGACGTTTTATGACAGGAAAGCACAGAAAAACGATCAGCATGGCTACAAAAAACATAGCTGCCGCACTCAGATACATAATGGTAAATCCGTAATTCACGGCTAATGCAAATGATAATGGCGGACCGATTACCCAGGCCAGTGACAATTGTGCCCGTAAAATGCCATTGAAAACGACAACGTTGCGGCCAGTTTTATCTGTATATTCACGTGCAGATGCAAAAATTTGCGGCATAGCAGCAGAGGTAAATGCTGAAAAAAATATGCCTATGGTAACGAGGATAAAGTATTGGCGCGAAAATGCAAATGTAATGCAATTTCCTATGCCCATTAGACAACAAAATAGAATAATATTCCGTCGAACACCTTTATTATCAGAGTATTGTGCCAGCAGAAAGCTGATGACAATGCCGGCAACGGCATTGATTGAGTAAAACAAACCTACCTGATATGGATTAACCTTCACATCTTCGGCAAGATAACGGCTGAGTGTCGGTGCCTGCAATGCACCGGCAATACCAATAATAAATGCGGCAACCAGAAAAGAACCCAGAATAATATAAGCCTTTTGTTTTATCGCAAGGTTTTCTTTCATAACTGACTTTTCTATTCTGAAAAGTCAGTTATATCATAAATCATGGTTATAGGTATTTAAAACTCTTAATAAGAATGTCATATTTTATTTAATAAAGCACATAAGTTATTGTTAATTTGTTAATTAAATTTCAAATTTGAATATTTATTAAATTTAAATTTATTGATAGTAAATATAAATACAGTATATATGAAATCGTGTTTGATAAAAAATAGCAATATGATTATAAAAGCCGATAAATTTTTATCTAAAAATAATTGGCAGAGACCAGTGTTTGTATAAAAAATATTTGATTATTACAAATTAGTTTATACGATTAATTTAAAATGAAATTTTTTGGTGAATTTGAATAATTTTTCAACGAAAGTTTCAAGTAATTGAGGATACAAAAAGTTGTTAATGGCTTTTTATAGTATTGACGATACCGGACTAAGCCATCAGAAGCTGTTTATTAACAAAATTGTGCAGGATTAATCGGTTACAGGGTAAGCAGGATAATCCTGCAAAAGTAAATATTTAAATCAGCTTCTGTGTATGCAGCAGATTTTCAATTTGTTCTTTATTCCAGTTATTGCTTACAGCCAGTGTCAGGATAGCCACAGCAGTTTCCAGATTACATTTACCGCCGTTGATAACACCGGCTGCACGCAATTCATGTCCTTGTGCGTAAACAGCAGAGGCACATCCCTGTAAAACCTGACTGATATTCAGAACAGGTATAGATTGCTCACTAATCTGTCTGATTGCAGTCAGAAAATTCCTATCATTAGGGGTATTGCCATTGCCATAGCTTTGTAGAATTACTCCGTCAGGCGGATTGTGAGTAAGACTGGCGGTAATCATTGTCAGATTAGCACCCGGAGTCAGAGTAAAGCAGTGAATTCTGGCTGATGTACTGATGTCATATTGTGCAGATAGGTCTGAATTGCCGGCAACAGGCAGATTAGTATTAAACCATCCTTCAGATTCTGACCATTGAGCCAAGGAACCAAACTGCGGATTGGCAAATGCGTCTGCCTGTTCTGTACTGATTTTGCTGCTGCCGACGGCCGGCCAGAGCTGTCTGTTAAAGGCAATGGCAGTTTGGGTAAAACCCGGCAGGCTGAATGCAGCTAGTGCAGTACGCAGGTTTTGTGGTGCATCACTGTTATCAGCTTCCAGGGGTAGCATGGCTCCGGTAAGGATAATGGGGATATTCAGTTTCGGCCGTGCCAGCGCAATTATATTGGCACTGTAGGCCATGGTATCGGTACCGTGCAGAATGAGCAGACCATCATAATTTTCAGCTTTGCTGTCTATCCAGTTAAGCCATGTCTCCCAGTTTGAAAGGGTAATCGCTGAAGAATCAATCAGTGGTTCACAAATAAACCAGTCGCATTTGAGCTGGTGACTGTATTCCTGAAAAATGGGCGCAGCCAGGCTGGCAAGATTGGCAGCCGGAGCCAGTCCGGCCGGTGTTTGCTGCATACCAATGGTTCCGCCAGTGTAGTAAACAGCCAGATGTTTCGGGGAGTTCATATATACAGCCTTTCATACGGTTACTGGTATTAGTGCAAGCATATCACGAACGGGTTTTGTTTACTCTGGCTTACGCGTACAATAAGGTTTTTTCTGTGTCTGAAGAATGGTAATCATGATTCGTACTCGTTTTGCTCCCAGTCCTACCGGTTTTTTGCATATTGGTGGTGTGCGCACTGCTTTGTTTTCTTGGGCATTTGCACGTAAACATCATGGAAAGTTTATATTACGAATTGAAGACACGGATCTGGAACGTTCTACCGCTGAATCAGTGCAGGCAATTATGGACGGTATGCACTGGGTTGGTCTGGACTATGATGAAGGTCCGTTTTACCAGACAAAGCGCTTTGACCGTTATGCTGAAGTTTTACGTGAGTTAGTGGCTTCCGGTCATGCTTATTATGACTATACCAGTCGTGAAGAGCTGGAAGCAATGCGGCAAGAAGCTGAGGCACGTGGTGAACACTTCTGGTATGACCGCCGCTGGCGGCCGGATGAAGGCAAAACACTGCCACCTGTACCCGAAGGTGTTCAGCCGGTCGTACGTTTTAAAATGCCGCTAACTGGTGAAACAGCATGGGATGATTTGGTTAAAGGTCATATTGCCATTGCCAATCAGGATCTGGATGATCTGATTATTGCGCGTGCCGATGGTACCCCTACTTATAATTTCTGTGTAGTTGTAGATGATTATGATATGGGTATTACGCAGGTTATCCGAGGTGATGACCATGTCAACAATACGCCTAAACAGATTAATATTCTTTTAGCTATGGGTGCAGCTTTGCCTCAATATGCTCATTTGCCAATGATTCTGAATGAAAAAGGCGCAAAAATGAGTAAGCGACGGGATGCAGTTAGTGTAGTTGATTATGACCGGCAAGGTATTTTACCTGAAGCTTTACTGAATTATCTGGCGCGACTCGGCTGGGGACATGGTGATGATGAATTCTTCACGATGGAACAGTTTGTTGAATGGTTTGATTTAAAAGATGTTAGCCCTTCAGCCAGTCGTTTTGATCATGAAAAGCTGTTGTGGCTGAATGCGCAGCATATTAAAGCCAGTGATAATTCCCGTCTGGCTGAGCTGGTGCGCCCGCGTCTGGCACAGCAGGGCATTGAAGTGACTGAGCAGCCGGATTTGGCTGAAGTGATAGCACTGGTTAAGGAACGTGCTCAGGATTTAAATCAGCTAGCTGAAGAATGCAGATATTTTTATGTTAAAGCCACTCCCGGAGAAAAGGAAGTAGCTAAACACTGGGATGCTGATGCTTCGGCACGTATGCAGCGCTTTGCAGCCCGGCTTGAACAGTTATCACATTGGGATGCGGAAAGTATTCACGCTCTTTTTGCACCATTTTGTGAAACAGAAAATATTAAAATGGGTAAATTGGGTATGCCTTTACGTCTGGCTGTATGTGGTACAGGAAAAACCCCGTCGATTGATCAGGTGCTGGCTTTATTAGGGCGTGATGAGGTGTTACGCCGTCTGCGTCAGAACTGAGTTTGATTTGCATTTACACAGGCTGCCGGTCTTGTGATTATTTGTCTTGAGACAGATATTACAGTACCGGCAGCCTGTGTTATTTAGGCTGATAATATTGAGTAAAAATTTTTTGTGTGTAAATAAAAAGCTGATTATGGATGTAAATTGTGTATTTATGGCTTTTTTGTGTAAGTTTGATACACAATTAATTATGCCGGCAGGTTGCTGCTATGCTCTGCCTGTGGCACAATCTGCGCCGGTTTTGGATGAATGTAAATGAATACAAAAGCAAATTTATCACAACGTATTGTTGTTGGCATGTCCGGTGGAGTGGATTCATCGGTTACAGCCTGGCTGCTCAAGCAGGGCGGTTATGATGTGCGCGGTGTCTTCATGCAAAACTGGGAAGACGATAACGATGACGAATATTGTTCTATCAAGCAGGATTCACTGGATGCAGTAGCAGTGGCTGATCTGATTGATATGGATATTGATATTGTTAATTTTGCAGGTCAGTATAAAGATAATGTCTTTGCATATTTTCTTCAGGAGTATCAGGCTGGTCGCACACCCAATCCTGATGTATTGTGTAATGCAGAAATTAAATTCAAATGTTTTCTGGAACATGCGCTGAACGGTGGTGCAGATCTGATTGCAACAGGACATTATGCACGTAAGGATGTACGCGATGGCGTACATTATCTGCTCAAGGGGCTGGATCAGAATAAAGACCAAAGTTATTTTCTGTATCGACTGCAACCATACCAATTACAGCGTGCATTGTTTCCGCTCGGTGACCTGGAAAAATCTGAAGTACGCCGATTGGCGGAGCAGGCTCAGCTACCCACATCCGGAAAAAAAGACAGTACCGGAATCTGCTTTATTGGTGAACGCCCATTCAGACAATTTTTACAGCGTTATCTGCCTACTAATCCGGGAGCAATGGTGACACCGGAAGGTAAGATTGTAGGTGAGCATGAAGGACTGATGTATTACACACTAGGGCAGCGCAAAGGTTTGGGTATCGGAGGCGACGGTGAGCCGTGGTTTGTTGCCGGGAAAAATTTGCCGAATAATGAGCTTCTGGTTGTGCAGGGACATGATCATCCACTGTTGTTCAGTCGCAGCCTGATTATGCATGATTTAAGTTTTACGACACCAGAGCGTCCGGCAGAAGGGCGCTATGGCGTGAAAACACGTTATCGCATGCCTGATGCGGCGGCTCAATTGCGTTATCTGGCTGATGATTGCGCGGAACTGGTATTTGATGAACCACAATGGGCTGTGACGCCCGGTCAGTCTGCTGTACTGTATGCTGGCGCTGTGTGTCTGGGTGGTGGTATTATCAGAGATACCGACAGTCATAGTATTCAAAATAATTAATTTAATCACTTATATCAACAGACTGGCTGGTTACAGTCAGTCATCTTGCAGACAATGCTGATGTTCTGATTTGATGTTTTCTTTGCAGTCTGTTTTGACTGATATTTCCTTACTTCACTTTAAATTAGACGCATTGTTGCAGAGGAAAAAGATAATGGAAAAAATCTGGTTACAAAGTTATCAGGAAGGGGTGCGGGCAGAAGTAGATGTGCGTGCATATTCGTCAATTATTGACGTTCTTGACACCAGTGTGAAGAAATTCGGCCCGCAGCCAAGCTTTTCCAATATGGGTACTACACTCACGTATACTCAAACTGCTACTTTTGTAAATCAGTTCACCTCATATTTGCAGAATGTATTGAATCTGCAAAAAGGTGAGCGGGTAGCAATTATGATGCCTAATGTATTGCAGTATCCGATTGCGGTATTCGGGGTGTTACAGGCTGGCGGCGTAGTTGTGAACGTTAATCCTCTGTATACGCCGAGGGAATTGGCTCATCAGTTGATTGATTCCGGTGCGACTGCGATTATCGTACTGGAAAATTTTGCGCATACTGTGGCTCAGGTACTGGAGCAGACTGCAATCAGGCAGGTGATAGTGGCCAGTATGGGCGATATGCTTGGCTGGCTGAAGGGTACTGTAGTGAACTTCATGCTGCGCAAAGTCAAAAAAATGGTGAAGCCTTTTCGGATTGAGGGAGCAGTTACTTTTCTGCAGGCTCTGGAATTAGGGAAAAAACAACGTTTTACTCCGGTACCGCTTGAGCTGGAAGATTTGGCCTTGTTGCAATATACCGGCGGAACAACCGGTATGTCCAAGGGCGCAATGCTGACACACGGTAATATTGTAGCCAATATGCAGCAGGCATCAGAGTGGATTAAGGCAAATCTGGTGCCCGGACAGGAAGTAGTAGTAACACCATTGCCGCTATATCATATTTTTTCACTTACTGTGAATATTATGATTTTTGCTAATGCCGGTTCCAAAAATATTCTGATTACCAACCCACGTGATATTAAAGCTTTGGTCAAAGTTCTGAAAAACAATCGGGTAACGGTAATGAGTGGCGTTAATACTCTATTTAATGCACTGATTCATAATGAAGAATTTAAAACGATTGATTTTTCAACCTGGAAACTGGTGCTAGGTGGAGGAATGGCAACTCAGAAAATGGTGGCGCAGGAATGGAAAGCCATTACGGGTGTGCCCATTATTGATGCTTATGGTCTAACTGAGGCCAGCCCCGGCGTGTGCGCTAATCCGCTGAATAATCCTGAATATACGGGTACTGCCGGTTTGCCGGTTTCGAATACAGATATTGAAATTCGTGATGATAACGGCAAGGTTCTCGGGGTTGGTGAAGTAGGAGAATTATGGGTTCAAGGGCCGCAAGTAATGAAAGGCTACTGGAACCGGCCGGAAGAAACAGCTAAAGTTCTTGATAGCCGTGGTTTTGTGGCTACCGGTGATATGGCTGAAATTGATGCTAAAGGTTATGTAAAACTGGTAGATCGCAAAAAAGATATGATTCTGGTATCGGGTTTTAATGTATATCCGAATGAGGTAGAAGAGGTTGTAGCCGCTATGCCTGAGGTGCTGGAAGTGGCTTGTATCGGTGTACCTAATGAAAAATCAGGCGAAGCAATCAAGTTATTTGTAGTAAAACGGGATCCGAATCTGACTTGTGAACAAATTATTGCCTATTGTCGCCAGAATCTGACCGGTTATAAGGTGCCTAAAGATATAGAGTTTTGCTCAGAATTGCCCAAATCTGCTGTAGGAAAAATTTTGCGTAAGGATTTGAGAACATAAAAATAATATTTTGTTATAAAAAATGGATACTGCTAATATAGGAGCAGTATCTTTTTTTATTCAGTAAATAAAATGTAATAATTTATTTATTATGGGTATCAAGCATAATAAATGATATAAACATATTTATAGGTTTTATTTGTTTAATATTAAAATTTTGTTTAGTTATAATAAATAAATGAATTTACTAATTTTTTAGCTTAATTTATTGTTAAAACTGAATTGTAAATCAATCCAATTTCGATTGTAATTCAAATGAAATATTTAATTTAGAATGAATATTTTTAGTATTTGTTGTTGGCAATAATAAGAAAGCTGGAATTTTATTTTTAATTTTAAATCTTTATTCTACTTTCAGTTACTTAGCAGAAATTCTTTAGATTAAGTTGATAACTAAAAACTGATATTGCTTTTTGGAGCTAATTCTAATCATGTAAATATGCTCATGCTACTGAGGATAATAGTCAATTTTCTTTCTTATTTGAATACAATTAATATCAATAGCATAATGATATTATTCATTATATTTATGCAGCAAATATGTCTGAATTAAATAGTAATCAGGCTGGAATGCTGGGTAAATTCATATCCAGAACACTTTGTTTCTGGCTTTCACGAAATTCTGCCAGTTTTTGTGCCAGCTGCGGATTGTCATTGGCCAGCATGGAAATGGCAAATAAAGCAGCATTGGCTGCACCAGCTTCACCAATAGCAAAAGTGGCTACTGGTACGCCTTTAGGCATTTGGACAATAGACAGTAGTGAATCTTCACCGCGCAAATATTTACTTGGTACAGGTACGCCCAGAACAGGAACGGTAGTTTTGGCAGCAACCATGCCCGGCAGATGAGCAGCCCCGCCAGCGCCGGCTATAATCGCTTTCAAGCCTCGGGAACGGGCGGTTTCAGCGTATTCAAACATTAAATCCGGAGTACGGTGTGCGGATACAACCTGTATTTCATAAGGAATACTGAATTGTTGCAAAAACTGCTCTGCCTGTTGCATAACCGGATAGTCACTATTGCTACCCATAATAATGCCAATTTGCGGAGTGTTCATCGAGTTCCTTTTTTGATTGGTAACAGGTTTTTTAATTGATGCCTGGCTTTAACAGCGGCATTACTGTTTGGATAACTATTGATAATGTGCTGATAAGTAAGGCGGGCAATATCCTGCTGCTGTAAATGAGTCTGACATTGTGCCACCAGATAAAGGGCGTTGGCACTTTGACTGTTTTGCGGATAAAGGCTGTTAAAGCGCTTGCCGATATTAATTACCGATTCACAATTATTCAAACGGGAATGGTTTTGCAGCAGCAGCCACATGCGCTCTTGTGCCTGGGCGCTACCATTGCCACCACTATCAGCATTTTTCAGCAGACGAATGCTTTGGCTATAAAGACCGGCATTATATAGCCGACGTGCTTCGCTGGTATTATCATTAGTAGCGGGGGCTTTGGTCGGAGTATTGTGACTGACCGGAGTACGTACATTCAGGTAGCGCGATAATGTATCTTGTTGCTGACGAATATCATTCATCTGGTTTTGCAGGCCATTGATCTGTACCTGTAAAGCATTCAATTGCGTCTGAATCTGGTCAAGCTGCTCAGTGGATTGGTTAGTATTTGTATGTACTTCTTCCGCTACAGAAGTGCTAGCTGCAACAGAGGGGGATGGTATGTTACTGCAAGCACTGATACAAAATGTAACTATCAGGATTAGGCTGAAATAGTATTGATTTAAACGTGAATTCATGTATTTTTCTCCTCCGGTTGTTTATTATTATCTTTTCTGAATAAGTGTTAAACCATCACCAAGTGGTATAGTTAACGGAATTATCCGCGTATCGTTTATCAAACTGGCATTGAACTGACGCATAATATGAACACTTTCTGATTCATTAGCATTGGCTGTCTGTGCAACACGGCCGTGCAATAAGACATTATCAATGGCGATAATACCGCCGGGACGAACCAATTGCAGGCAGCGCTCAAAATATTGAGGGGTGGGTATCTTATCCGCGTCTATCAGAGCAATATCGTAATAATTGTTTTGATTACTGGTAATCAGTTTATCGAGGGTTATTATTGCCGGCTGCAGATACAGCTGGATTTTATGGCTGACATTAGCCTCTTGCCAGTAGCGGCGGGCAATATCGGTATAGGTTACGTTAATATCACAGGCAGTGATATGTCCGTCTTCCGGCAGTGCCATTGCCATAGCTGTACTACTGTAACCGGTAAAAACACCAATTTCCAGATAGTTGCGAGCCTGAATCATCCGTGCAAGCCATACCATTAATTGAGCCTGTTCCGGTGCGATACTCATATTACCCTTGCGATGCCGTGCCGTTTCAGCACGCAGCTGTGCCAGTAGTGGCGCTTCTGCAGGGTTTATTCCGGCAAGATATTGCCTCAGCTCCGGGGTATTCAGACAACCGTTCTGGCTCATAACGGGTTAAACAGGGATTATTCAGTCAGATAGGTATAGCCTTTTTTCGGCAATCTGGAGGCGGCAAAGTTTGCCTCATCTTCTGGATTGAGCTGTACATCCCATAGCATGCCGCGATGTTCGATTTGTGCTTGTGCTTCTTCTGGGTGCTTAGTCAGAAATTCATTCAGAAACTGGGTAGTGTCAGACTGATAATTATACATATCGGTTTCTTCTTACATGATGAGTTCAGAAACGGGTGTATTATATACAAAGTAGGCAGTGGTAGTGAAAAAAATGCCGGCAGATTGCACTTGTCTGTGCGGTGAGGAATGATGAGATACAGATAGATAGGTTATACTATAGTACTTTATCGGTCGTGGTTGCTGCGGCACGCGAGTATTTTTTCACAAGCTTTTGTATTATTTATGCTAACAAAGTGGTTACATAAGGTTTTGCCGAGAAAGTCTGCCCGGCTTGGCAAAAGGCGGGAAATCTCATTGGCACAACACCATATTCAGGCAGATGATCTGAGTTTTGCGGCGGAAAAAGTCATTACCCGCTTACAGAGAGAAGGTTATCAGGCTTATGTGGTGGGCGGTGCTGTACGTGATTTACTGCTTGGAGTGGCACCAAAAGATTTTGATATAGCAACAGATGCTACACCCGAACAGGTGCGAAAACTTTTCCGGCGCAGCCGTATTATTGGCCGGCGTTTTCCGATTGTGCATGTTATGGTTGGCCCGGAAACTATCGAAGTAACAACTTTTCGCGGCGGTGCGGTTAACAGCCATAATGAGTTGGGCCGGATAATGAAAGATGTGAGTTTCGGTACATTAGAACAGGATGCAATGCGCCGGGATTTTACTGCCAACGCTTTGTACTACGATCCGAAACGACAAGTTATTCTGGATTTTCATCATGGGGTTGAAGATATTCTCAACCGGCGTTTGGTAATGATTGGTAATCCGGTCGAGCGCTATCAAGAGGATCCGGTGCGCATGCTGCGGGCAGCCAGATTATCTGGAAAACTTGGCTTTACCGTAGATAAACATACATCTAAACCAATAGCTGAATGTGCGCAGCTTTTAAAGCGGGAGCCGCCGGCACGGCTTTTTGATGAAGTGCTGAAAATTTTGTTCAGTGGTTATGCACAGGCCTGCCTGCGTCAGATGAATAAACTTGGTCTGAAAGATATTCATCCGTTGCTTGATGCATTAATGCCGGGCGGAGAGGATAATGACAATATTGCTGCATTGGCGCTGCATAATACAGATGAACGGCTGCGGGCAGATAAATCAGTTTCTATGGGTTTCGTATTAGCTGCTATATTATGGCCGCATATCAGAAAGGCATGGCAGCGGGAGCTGAATAACGGTATGCGCTCAAGTGCTGCTATGAATGCAGCAATTAGTTCAGAACGCCATTACGTAGATAAAAACTGGGGTGTGCCGCAGCGATATAGTGTAACTATGCGTGAAATCTGGAGTTTGCAGCCGCAGTTTGAGATTATGCGCGGGGCTCGTCCTTTCCGCTTACTCGGACAGCCGCGTTTTCGTGCTGCTTTTGATTTTATGTGTCTGCGTGCCAGTCTAGGGGAATTATCTCAGGAAACAGTTCAGTGGTGGCAGGCTTTTCAGCATGCTTCAGAGGCAGAGCGAGAGCAGTTAATCCGTACAGCCTCACAAATAGAAAAAACTTCAACAAGACAAAAAAGATACCGTAACAAACACGCTAACAAACTCAAGCAGGAGGAAACATGAATTTAGTTACAGCGGTAATTGCTTTAGGGGCTAATCTCGACAATCCACGTAAACAGGTTGAAGCAGCTCTGGCGGCTTTAAATCAGGTAAAAGGATTGCGGGTAAAGGCAATTTCACCTCTTTATAGTACGAAACCAGTAGGTATCACTGATCAGCCGGATTTTGTCAATACAGTTGTTCTGGTTCACACGACTAAGAGTGCTCATGAGTTATTAAACACTTTATTAGAGCTGGAAAATAAACTTGGCAGGATACGTGATGTCCCGAACGGACCGCGTGTGATTGATCTGGATCTGATAGATTATAATCATCAGAATATTAATGATGCCGATCTGGTCTTACCTCATCCGCGTGCATGTGAACGGGCTTTTGTGATGGTTCCGCTGGCTGCAATTGCGCCGTATTATGTAATCGGTACTCATGATAATGCTTCTGCGGTAGCTGCAACATTATTAAAAAAAGAGCCGGATGCGGTGACTATTATTACTGATATAACTGATATTATTGACGATCAGGAATAAAAGCAGGGGAAAAAGGAGTATGGATTATCGCTACATAGTCGTAGAAGGATCCATTGGCAGTGGTAAATCTGCTTTAAGCCGCCGTCTGGCGCAGCATTTTGATGCTTTACTGCTGTCGGAAATTCCGGAAAGCAATCCGTTTCTGGAAAAATTTTATCTGAATGCGGCAAATCACGGGCTGGCGACAGAGATGCATTTTCTAATGCGCCGTTGTGAGGCAATAAATGTAATTTATGCTGAAGATGAGCGACGCTCGCGGATTGTAGCTGATTTTCTGCTTGAAAAAGATCAGATATATGTGCCGGTAATTTTACGTGAAGAAGAGCAGACTCTGTACTGGCAGATTAAGCAGAAAGTGATGCCGAAATTTCCGGTACCGGATCTGGTTATTTATCTGGAAGCTGATGACGAGTTACTTGACAAACGTTTGCACCAGCGGGATGACGGAATGGTAAATCTGTTTCCGGCTGGTTATTTACAGCAGATTCACGCAGAATATCGTCGGTTTTTTCATTTATATCAGCATGCTCCGCTATTGATTGCTAATACTAATGAGCTGGATTTTCTTGGTAATGACGATCATTTTGAACTGTTGCTGAACACCATTGCCAATATGCAGGGCAGTCGTAATTATCTCAATTTGAGCGAATAATTATTTAAAATTGTTTGGTGAAATAATTATTTCTGTTGTCTGCGTGGATATTTCAGTCAATCTGATTTGTCGTAAATTAGCTATATCGGCATTTTATGCCGTTTAATTTGAGTAAAAAAATATCAATGACAATATTCTGTTAATATGGTATTTATTTTCTCTTTGCGATGGATTTCAGACTTACAAACTGTACTTTTTATAGAAAAAAGTACAGTTTTTGTATATGGAATTGCAAAATTCAGATACGTATTTTTCCGGCATTATCGAGGATGAAATTACTGGTTTAGTACCAACATCTGGATATATCCATATTAGATAAATAGTTTTAAAGATATCCCGGTCAGATGAGAATAAAGGATGGCAAAATATTTGTTAATCTGTTCTGGTTTGGCTGTAGTCTGTGGTATTTTGCCGGTCATTACAACTAGCCGGATATTTGTTGTAACAAATTTGGGTTTCTTTAGCCGGAATGCAGGTTAAAAATAAATGAGCTGTTATTACCGGCAGTATTTTCTGATAAAACATAAATAGCGGATTTATCTGTATATGCATACTATTCATACTTTAAGGAAAATGAAGGCAGCCGGTGAAAAAATTGCCATGCTGACTTGTTATGATGCCAGTTTTGCCCGTCTGATGAGCGATGCCGGTGTTGATATATTGCTGATTGGTGATTCGCTTGGTATGGCGGTACAAGGGCAAACATCTACTATACCAGTTAGTGTTGATGATATCTGTTATCACACGGCTGCTGTAGCACGGGGTAATCAACAGGCAATGATTCTGGCTGATCTGCCTTTCGGTGCCTATCAGCAAAGCAAAGAACAGGCTTTTGCTGCTGCAGTACGCCTGATGGTTGCCGGTGCACATATGGTGAAACTGGAAGGGGGGGCATGGATAGCAGAAACCACACAGTTTTTACAGCAGCGAGGTATTCCGGTGTGTGCCCATATCGGACTGACACCACAATCTGTTCATACACTCGGAGGCTATAAAGTACAAGGTCGTGGTGAAGCCGCGGCACAATTAATGGCCGATGCTCAGGCTCATGCACAGGCTGGTGCTGATATGGTATTAATGGAGTGTGTACCCGGCCGGCTGGCAGCAGAGGTGACAGCAGCACTTAGCTGTCCGACAATCGGTATTGGTGCAGGTGTCGACTGTGACGGACAGGTTCTGGTAATGCATGATATGCTGGGTATTTATCCGGGTAAAACAGCTAAATTTGTCAAAAATTTTATGCGGGATCAGGATAGTATTCAGGCAGCTGTCAGTGCCTATGTTCGCGAAGTAAAAGCAAAAACTTTTCCGGCAGCAGAACATATTTTTGCTGATTGAAAGTTTGAATTAAATTTC
The DNA here is from genome assembly GCF_013346865.1 of Snodgrassella sp. ESL0323. NCBI lineage: Bacteria > Pseudomonadati > Pseudomonadota > Betaproteobacteria > Neisseriales > Neisseriaceae > Snodgrassella > Snodgrassella sp. ESL0323. Next base: position 82,613 of record NZ_JAAEDT010000012.1, read on the forward strand.
TGTTTTTAATTGAAAATATTATATTTTTTTGTGGGTTTTTCTTTACAAATAGTCAATAGGCATATTTTGCGGATATTTATACGGGCTTGTTTTTTTTTCTGGAAGTATATATAAGTTAATTCGTTGACAAATAAAAATTTTCAGGGAGATGCTTATGGCGCTTGCCAAGCCTTACCCCCGTGCTTTAACTATTGCCGGATCTGATTCCAGTGGCGGAGCAGGTATTCAGGCGGATTTAAAAACCTTTGCTGCGCTGGGCGCATACGGTACCAGTGTGATTACAGCCATTACTGCACAGAATACTTTTGGTGTTCAGCAGGTTATGGTAGTACCACCGGATATGATAGAAGCGCAGTGTGCGGCAGTAATGTCTGATATTCGTATTGATGCAGTCAAAATTGGTATGCTGGCTGATATTGACAGCATCCGTACGGTTGCTCAATCACTGCAACAATATCATTTGCCCTTTACTGTACTGGATCCGGTCATGGTGGCTACTTCCGGTTCAGCTTTGTCGATTGAAAATACTGTGCAGACAATGAAGCAATTGCTGATGCCGCTGGCTGATATTCTGACACCTAATCTTTTTGAACTGTCTATCATGACACATAAGCCGATAGCCACTACGGATAAAGAAATGCTCGAGCAGGGACAGATTTTACTGGATGAAGGCTGTCATGCGGTACTGGTAAAAGGCGGGCACCGTAATAATTCTGAAGATGCTGCAGACTGGCTGATGGAACGGGATAATGAACCGGTATGTTTTAAAAGTCTCCGGATTCATACTTCACATACTCATGGTACCGGCTGTACTCTTTCAGCTGCGATAGCCGCTTTGCGACCACAGCATGAAAATCTGGCTAATACAGTTGCGGCTGCCAAAAGTTATGTACATGGTGCGATTGAGGCAGGGCAACACTGGCATCTGGGACATGGGTATGGTCCGTTAGCGCATTTCTGGCGTATAAGGCATGATTAGTAGTTTTGCCGCTATGCTAAAATTGGCAGCTTGACGGGTATAAGGCCGACTGCAAGGTATAAATTGCTTTTTTATCAGACAGGGGAAGTTTTAATGCAGACATGGCATCAGGCAATTGGTGCAGAAAAACAGCAACCGTATTTTCAGCATATTCTGGAAACAGTACGTGCTGAAAGGCTGGCCGGTAAGGTGATTTATCCGCCGGCACAAGATGTGTTCAATGCGTTTAAGGTAACTGAATTTGCTCAGGTTAAAGTGGTTATTCTTGGTCAGGATCCTTATCATGGTCCGCAGCAGGCGCATGGTTTGTCTTTTTCTGTACGGCAAGGTGTAGCCATTCCTCCTTCACTAGTCAATATATATAAACAACTGGCTGAAGATATACCCGGTTTTCGTATTCCGCAGCATGGTTATTTGCAGCACTGGGCAGAGCAAGGTGTATTGTTGCTTAATACCGTTTTAACCGTGCGCGCCGGTCAGGCACATTCACATGCAGAGCTGGGCTGGGAAACTTTTACCGACCATGTGATTGCTGTCTTAAATGCTGAACGTGAACATATTGTATTTATGCTTTGGGGCAGCCATGCCCAAAAAAAAGGTGCTATGATTGACCGGAAAAAACATCTGGTATTAACTGCACCTCATCCGTCTCCTTTATCTGCATACCGTGGTTTTTTCGGATGCAGGCATTTTTCACGGGCTAATGCATATCTGCAGGAGCATGGAATAAGCCCGATAGACTGGCAATTGTAAGATATCCGGCTGACCAGAAGCCGGCCTGATAAACAGTACGGTTGTGTTTTTGCCGGAAGCATCAATAAAACCATGTTAAATCTGAATCCGCAACAACACGAAGCTATTCACTATCTTGATGGACCATTACTGGTGCTGGCCGGAGCCGGCAGTGGTAAAACGCGTGTTATTACTGAAAAAATTGCTTATCTGATTACACAAGCACATTATCCTGCCCAGCAGATAGCTGCAATTACCTTTACTAATAAAGCGGCACGGGAAATGCAGGAGCGTGTTGGTCATTTATTAAGTAAATCGCAAACCCGCGGTTTAACTATATGTACTTTTCATTCGCTGGGTATGCGTTTTTTACGTGAGGAAGCAGCAGCTGCGGGATATAAAAAACAATTTTCTATTCTCGACAGTGCCGATGCGGGCAAAATCATCAGTGAATTACTGGGCAGTACCGGCAGGGAAATGGTGTTTAAAGCCCAGCATCAGATTTCACTGTGGAAAAATAGCCTGCTTTCTCCGGAAACTGTTATTCGGCAGGCTGATGATACGTGGACACATCAGATGGGGCAGTTATATGCCTCTTATCAGGATACTCTGACCAGCTATCAAGCAGTAGATTTTGATGATCTAATTCGGATACCGGTTGAGCTGCTCCAGTCACAGGCAGACATTCGCTATAAGTGGCAGCTTCGTTTGCGTTATTTGCTGGTAGATGAATGTCAGGATACCAATACCTGTCAGTATGCGCTGATGCGTCTGCTTACTGGTGCAGAAGGTAAGTTTACTGCCGTAGGTGATGATGATCAGAGTATTTATGCCTGGCGTGGTGCCAATATGGAAAATCTGCGTTTGCTGCAACAAGATTATCCGGATTTAAAAATTATTAAACTGGAGCAGAATTATCGCTCTACTGCACGTATTCTGCGTGTAGCCAATCAGGTGATTGCCCATAATCCCAAACTTTTTGCTAAAACATTATGGAGTGAATACGGGTTGGGTGACATGATTGATGTTATTGCCTGTAAAAATGAGGCTCATGAAGCTGATGTAGTCGTCAGCAGAATTGCTCATCAAAAACTGATTGGTGGTGATGCAGTACATTACCGGGATTTTGCGATTTTATATCGGGGTAATCATCAGGCGAGAGTTTTTGAAGAGGCATTGCGCAGCCGGAGAATTCCATACAGACTTTCAGGCGGACAAAGTTTTTTTGATAAGGCTGAAATCAAAGATGTTCTGGCTTATGTTCGTTTACTTGCGAATCCGGACGATGATCCGGCATTTCTGCGCGCAGTAACGACACCACGGCGAGGAGTAGGTGAAACCACACTGGCTAAGCTGAATAATTATGCCAAAGTGGCACAATGCAGTTTATTTGAAGCTGCACGCAGTATGGATGCACTGGCAGAGCTGTCAGCAAAAAGCCGTGAACCGTTACAGCAGTTTATGGCTTTGCTGGTTGATTATCAGGCACGTGCTACTGTGGAAGATGCCGGACAATTGTTGCACAGTTTGCTTGCCGATATAGCTTATGAAACACATTTGCTCAACACGGAGGAAGGACGGGCCGGAGAAATTAAATGGCGCAATGTGCAAGATTTGCTCAGTTGGATAGGCAAAAAAGGTGAAGAAGATGGCCGGAATATTCTGGAAATAGCCCAGACTATAGCGCTGATGACATTGCTTGATGGTAAAGAAGATGAAGATGCAGATATGGTGAGTATGTCCACTCTACATGCGTCTAAAGGTCTAGAGTATCCGCATGTGTTTCTGGTAGGCTGTGAAGAAGGAGTATTTCCGCATGCTGACAGTATCGAAGAAGACAATATTGATGAGGAACGCCGGCTGATGTATGTGGGTATTACCCGTGCACGGCAAACTCTTACTCTTACACATTGTCATAAACGCAAACGTGCTGGTTCCTGGGAATTTCATGAACCCAGTCGTTTTATTGATGAAATGCCGGGCGAAGATATTCGTTTGCTGGGACGTAAGGGCAGTGAACCCATTGTTAGTCAGTCGGAAGGTAAAAGTATTCTTGCCGGAATGATGGCACGGCTGGATAGCCTGCAATAGCAGTCTGTAACGTCATGTGGTTTGCACCATTACATGTTAAAATACAAATTGTTTGCTGCCTGTGCAGCTTGATTATGGAAAAAAATTATGAAAATCGCCAAAAATTCTGTTGTGATGCTGGATTATGAAATGTTTGATGCTGATAACCAGCTGATCGATAAAACTGAAGAACCGATTAGTTATTTACATGGTGGCTATGACGGTATTTTTCCATTAGTGGAAGAGCAGTTACATGATAAAATAATTGGCGATGTAGTGGATGTAACACTGGCACCCGACGATGCATTTGGCGAACAGGAAGAAGATCTGATTCGTATCGAACCATTGGATGTGTTCCCAGTTGAAGTTAAAGTGGGTATGATGTTTGAAGCGGATGATCCGGAAACCGGAGATGTAATGGTTTATCGTATTACCGATGTGGCTGATGGCAAAGCTGTAGTTGATGGTAATCACCCATTGGCTGGTCAGCGTATTCGTTTTAAAGCAACGGTAAAAGATATTCGCCCTGCTACTGAAGAAGAACTGGAACATGGTCATGTTCATGGGGCGCATGATCACCATCACCATTAAATTGCAGATATTATTCAATAATTAAATCAAAAGGAAGTTTTGCTGTATGCATAAACTTCTTTTTTTGATTTTTACTGGTAATATTCAGCACAATAATATTTTTATAATAAAATATTAGGAAATTGTTATGAAAATTACTAAAAATTCTGTAGTGACGATAGAATGGGAAATATTTGATCTTGATAATAAACTGATCGAAAAATCTCCAAAACCGTACAGCTATTTGCAAGGTGGCTATCGTGGTATTATGCCTATGGTGAAAGAACAGTTATATGATAAAACTGTTGGTGATATAGTCGATATAAAACTGGTGCCGGCTGATGCGTTTGGTGAAATTGATGAAGACCTTATTTTTGTTGATCAGCTGGATAATCTTCCGGGCAAAAAAGATGACATATATGTAGGGCTGCTATTAGAAATTAAAGACAGGAAAACTGGTGAAGTACGTCTATATCGTGTTACCGATGTGTCTGATAATAAAGCTGTAATAGATGGTAATCATCCTTTGGCCGGTCTTCATATACGTTTCAAAGCAGTTGTAAAAGATATTCGTCCGGCTACTGCTAAAGAACTGAAACGAGGTTCTGTTTAAGAGTAAATGGCGGTTAACTCTTAATAATTGCTTAGTTATTAAAATTATATAAAATAAAGGGAATTTTTGCTTTAAACAAAAACTTCCTTATGCAGTATTACTGATAATATTTCACATTATAATGGCATATAGGCTATCGTTGACACTGATTTACTGATTCACAGTATTAGATTCAGACGGTATGATAAAGCATGCATTCATTTTCTTATTAATGCCATTATGACTCCCGAACAAATTCTTGTTGCTGCCCGTCCGTATTCATTGTTTCTAAGCCGTCTGCTGGATAATCAATTACTTAATACAGACAAACTTTATCCCTGGCTGCAGCGGCAACTGACCATTGATGATTTCCGGAATTTCGCTGACTGGGCGCAATTACAGAGCAGTGAAAATGAAGATGAACTGGTACGCCAGTTACGCCTGCTGCGCCGTTATGTAATGGCACATATTATGGCTCGTGATTTGGCGCGGGTAAGCGATTTAAATGAAGTCACTGTAACCATTACCCATCTGGCGGATTTCGCTATAAATATTGCTGAGCAGTATGCACATGCCTACTATGCTGGTTTGTACGGACAGCCAATCGGTCAGTATAGCGGGGATAAGCAACGCCTTAGTATTGTAGGTATGGGGAAAATGGGTGGCTATGAGCTGAATGTATCTTCTGATATTGATTTAATTTTTGTGTTTCCGGAAGCTGGAGATACTGATGGTAAACGACAGAAGAGCAATCAGGAATTTTTTACAAAAGTCGGACAGAAAATCATTGCTCTTTTAAATGATATTACCGGAGATGGTCAGGTTTTTCGGGTTGATATGCGTTTGCGTCCAGATGGTGATTCCGGAGCACTGGTAATCAATGAAACCGCATTGGAACATTATCTGATTCAGCAGGGACGGGAGTGGGAGCGTTATGCATGGACAAAGGCACGTCTGGTCACTGACTATCCGAATAATATTGCAGCACTGGTACGACCTTTTGTGTATCGCAAATATCTGGATTTTAATGCTTATGACGGCATGCGCAACCTGCACCGGCAGATACAGCGTGAAGTTACCCGTAAAGGTATGGCCGATAATATCAAGCTTGGTGCCGGTGGTATCCGTGAGGTGGAATTTGTTGCCCAGATATTCCAGTTAATACGGGGCGGACAGGTACGCAGCCTACAATTAAAAGGTACACAGGAAACGCTGCATGCTTTACTTCAGCACGGAATGCTGTTGGATGATAGTGTCGATACATTACTGAAAGCCTATTATTTTTTGCGAGATACCGAACACCGGCTGCAATATTGGGATGACCAGCAAACCCAGATGTTACCAACTGGTGAAAAGCAGCAGCAAATGCTGGCACAAAGTATGGGATACAGCGACTACAAAGATTATCTGGCTGCCCTGAATCAGCACAGACAGGCTGTGCACCAGATTTTTGAAGCAATATTTACTGAACCGGAAGACAAAGCCAAAGTAAACGATCCAGATATGCTGCGTGTATGGCAGGATGAAAGTGACAACAAAGAAAAAATCGCTTTGCTGACTGCGCACGGGTTTGATGCAAAAAATGTATTGCAGCGGCTGCAACAATTGCATCATGGCAGTCAGTACCGGCAGTTATCGTCCACTGCACAACAGCGTTTTGACGAAATCATACCGTCAGTGCTTAGTATTGCCGCAAAATGTCCGCAAGCGGATGTTACTTTAGCCCGTTTACTGGATTTTCTTGAGGCCATCGGCCGGCGCAGCTCCTATCTGGCATTTATGCATGAGCATCCTGAGGCTCTGGAAAAACTGGCTAGTTTAATGAGCCAGAGTAGCTGGGTAGCTACTTATCTGCAGCAGCATCCGGTTTTGCTGGATGAACTGCTCAGCAATGAATTAATGCGTATAGATACTGATTGGGCAGCTCACTCGATTGAACTGGAGCATCAGCTTGATGAGTGTCATGGTGATGTTGAAGCCCAGATGGATGTTTTACGCCGGTTTCAGCATGCATGGACTTTCCGTCTGACTGTGCAGGATCTGGCTGGCTTGTGGACAGTTGAGTCCTTATCCGACCAGCTTTCCGCTTTAGCAGATCTGATTATTCAAACTGCACTTACAAGAGTGTGGACTGAGTTACCACGCAGGCATACTGATACTGCGCACTTTGCTGTGATTGGTTATGGCAAATTAGGCGGCAAAGAGCTGGGCTATACTTCTGATTTGGATTTGGTTTATGTATTTGATGATAATCATCCGGATGCTGTCGATACTTATACTCGTCTGGCACGCCGCTTGACCAGCTGGCTCACTGTTCCAACTGGCGCCGGCATGCTCTATGATATTGATTTACGTCTGCGTCCGAACGGAGATTCCGGTTTTACCGTCACACATATACAGGCTTATGAGCGCTATGAACGTGAAAGTGCATGGACATGGGAACATCAGGCTTTGACACGTGCCCGCTTTATTGCCGGAGACAGTATAGTTGGCAGACGCTTTGATGCTGTACGGAATGAGATACTGTGTCGTCAGCGTGATGCAGAGCAGCTTCGGAAAGAAATTATTGCCATGCGCGAAAAAATGTTCCCTACACATCCGCCAGTTGACAGTAACGTGAAATATGCCCGCGGCGGTGTCGTTGATGTAGAATTCATTGTGCAGTATCTGATTCTGTCTTTTGCACATCAGTATCCGCAATTATTACAAAATTATGGCAATATTGCTTTACTCAGTATTGCTGCTAAGCTGGGGCTGATTGACACTAAACTGGCGGAAGGCAGCCGTACTGCGTATCGTTATTATCGGCAGCTACAGCATAACACCCGTCTTCGTGACGCAGTCACTACGCCCATAGATGCTTCCTTACTTGAATATTATCAGGTAGTGAAGAAACTATGGAAACAGGTATTTGCCGCCGAACCGTCGAAGTAAATATTTTATCTGTCGGTTTTCACTTCCGCTAAATATAAAATCCTTATTCATCAGTTAAATTCCATCGTTATGCTGCTTGATATGAACAAAGCAGACAGCTACAATCAAAGGTCGCACTAGCTTTCAAACTGGTCTACTGTAGTGAACCAACTGATATTTGACTTTGACGATCGTAGCTATCCCGGATTTGATAAATTTCTTGGCCATACCAATGCGGAACTGATTTATGTGTTACAGCATCAGGCTGACCCGTTTATCTTTGTCTGGGGGGAAGCAGGCAGTGGTAAAAGCCACTTGCTCAAAGCATGGGTGGCTCAAGCACAGTCACGCGGGCTGAAAGCTGAATATGTTGATGCAGCTAGAGAAGGCCTGGGACACTGGCTGTTCGATCTGGACTGTGTTGCCGTAGACCAGATTGAATTACTCAGTGCCACTGAACAGCAGCAACTATTTTCTCTTTTCAATCATTTTCGCAACAGCCGACACGGTAATCTGCTTTTAAGTTCAGCAATTCCTCCTCAGCAGCTAATGATCCGTGAAGATTTACGTACACGCATGGCCTATTGTCTTGTCTACGAAATCAAACCATTAAGTGATGAAGAAAAATTCAATGCTCTGGTAGGCATGGCTCATGCAAGGCAAATACCGGTTGATGCAGAAGTAATCCGCTATTTGCTGGCTCACTGGCGCAGAGATCTGGATAGCTTGCTGCTGATGCTCAATACCCTGAATGATTATTCACTGGCGCAGGGTCGACGCATCACTCTTACATTATTGCGCCAGTTACTTAAACAACAGGAAAATGCATGAATCTGGCTATTTTTGACCTTGACCACACACTGATTAACTGTGATTCAGATAATGAATGGCCGAAGTATCTGATGCAAAAAGGACTGGTAGATAAATCGTTTGTTGACATGAAAAACGACAAATTCTACCAAGATTACCTGAATGGCTGTCTGGATATTGATGAATTTCTAAAATTCCAGCTTGCACCACTGGCGCGCTTTAGCCGCGCAGAGTTGGATGAAATGCATAATGAGTATATGCGTGATTTTATCGTGCCGCATATTTCTACTATGGCTAAAATGCTGGTTCAAGGACACCGCGATGCTGGTGATGAAATGCTGCTTTTGTCTGCTACTAATGAATTTATTATCGCACCCATTGCAAAAGCGTTTGGTATTCAGAATATTATCGGCGTGCAGTTAGAAACAGATGCAGACGGTAACTATACCGGACACTATACAGGTACGCCCAGTTTTAAAGAAGGCAAAGTTACCCGCTTGCAGCAGTGGCTAGCACAGCGCGGACAGCAGCTGGAAGATTTTAGTAAAGTGTATTTTTATAGCGATTCGCATAATGATTTGCCCTTGCTCAATTTGGTAACTGATCCGGTTGCCGTTAATCCTGATGATAAACTGGTGCAGTATGCCCATCGCCATGGCTGGCCGATACTGAATTTTATGTAATGATGTATCATAACTTTGGCAAACAGCGGAAAATTTATTCAAAATTTCTGGATTAGAAATTATATTTCCTGAAATAAATGGTAGTGTTGAATATAATAACTTAGCAGTAAAAGTGGTTCCAAAAATTACAGAGGAAGAAAAATAAAATTTTGTGGATGAGTGATTGAACTATGTAATATGAATGATTTATTTACCTTCATTTTTATCAGCCAGAATTCATCAATCACCTTATCCACTAAACGAGAGAGTTTTTGAAATCTTAGCTTAGCAAAGATAGTAAGGAGTATCAGTGGTGTTGAATGAGGAAAAACCAGTGGTATGCGCCTTGGTCAATTGGAATAATGGATCGGTATAATTTTGAATTGGCTAAACTGGTCGTAACATCAGAATTTCAAAGTAAGCATATTGGTGCAAAGTTTATAGAGGTTGTCATAATCAAAGTCAGAGAGCAGGGAGAAAAAAGCTCTATTCAAGCTATACTAGCTTGAAGCCTACATACAACTCTATCAGTAAGCTGGTTTTAAAAAAAACTGAACATACAAGTGTTTTTAAGAAGTCAATATTCAAATGGTGCTGAATTTGTAAAATTACATTACGAATACATTAAAATTTTTATACATAAAAACATACAAAGAATAAGTTGGCTTATTTTTACAAATAAGCTGATTTATTTACGATATATAAATATATATAGTTATATAGTTTCTGCATAAATTTTTACTGAAATTAATTAAAAAAGTGTGTTAATTTAGTTAAAACGTAAATCTAATAAAATTATTTTATAGTAAGTATTATTTAAATAAAAATTATGGTTACTTTAGCTCAAGGTACTATTTTAAGTAATGAGAAATTATGTGAATTGTTTCTTTGCTCACCTCAAGGGGGGATGCGCAAATCAAACAGAACGAATACATTGGTGCTCATCACTAATCATATAAATTCTATATATAACGATATATGGAAAGATGATATTTTATACTATACAGGTATGGGGCAATTGGGAGATCAGTCTTTAGAATCTGCACAAAATAAAACCTTAGCCAATATTGAAAACAATGGTGTAAAAGTGCATTATTTTGAGGTTTTCAAAACAAATGAGTACACTTATATAGGTGAAATGCTTAAAGCCAGTGAGCCCTATACAGCACAGCAATTAGATGTAGAAAAACAATGGCGGCAAGTTTATATTTTCCCTCTTCGTTTAAAGGCAGGGGGACTTCCTAATGAAGTTATAAATCATTATGAGAATGAGAAATTATCTTCAATAAAAAGCTTATCTGATAAAAAGCTGTTAGTTAAAATTCGACAGCAAAATGATGGAGCTAAACAAACTAAAACCAGTAAAATGACGGTTAAAGTGCCACGTTATCGACGCAGTATGGAGTTAGCAGAGTATGTAAAGCGTCAGGCTAAAGGTCATTGTGATTTGTGTGAACAACCTGCTCCTTTTACTAATAAAGAACATCAACCTTATTTAGAATGTCATCATATAATATGGTTATCACAGAATGGTGCGGATACACTAGATAATATAGTTGCACTTTGCCCAAATTGCCATCGAAAAATGCACATAGTACAAGATGAGAACGATATCAAAAGATTAATTAATATTGCTTATCAACGTATGCAAGAATTGGATCATAAAAGCTGATTTAGAGAATCATTTATTTTCATAGTTAGATATGTTTATTCAATTTGGTATTTACGATAAACAGATAAATAAAATCTTTCATATTAATAAAATTTCTGTCGCCGGCCGGTATTATGAATACCCGCCAGCATTACCGACGGCATTATTCTTACAATACAAGAATCGCGCGAAAGTCATTGATATTGGTTAATGTCGGCTTTGTTATCAGTAATTGTCCGGTTGTACTAAAAAAATCATATGCATTATGATTATTCAGCATGTCGTGTGCTGATATTCCGGCTTGTTCGGCACGGAGTAATGTATCAGGTGTTATCCATGCTCCGGCATTATCTTCGCTGCCATCAATACCATCTGTATCGGCAGTCAGTGCATAAATATTGTTTGCTCCATTCAGAGCAATAGCCAGTGCCAGTAAAAATTCAGTATTACGACCGCCGCGTCCTTGTTGCCGGTTTAAGGTAACAGTGGTTTCTCCACCACTGAGAATCAGCAAAGGTTTATTGCGCTGATGCCGGTTTTGCTGAAACAGAGCGATTCCGGCCATCACCTGAGCCACTTCACGTGCTTCGCCGCCTATACGGTCTCCCAGATACAGTACTTCAATACCCTGATGGATTGCCCGGTTTTGCACAGCAGTAAATACCTGATCAGGACTAATAATAATGTGAGCACTGCTGTTCTGAAGATTTTTAGGTGTTTCAGCCTCTGCTTTGTTTAAATAGGCGATAACACTTGCAGGGAGGTCGATTTGGTATTGATTTACAATACGTTTAATATCAGCCAACGTGGTAGGATCGGGCACACCTGCGCCGGAGCCTATGGTACTGATATCATCACCAACTACATCTGAAATAGCCAGAGTGGTGATATGTGCTGGTGCTGCTGCGGCAGCCAGTCGGCCGCCTTTGATGCGAGAAAGATGTTTCCGCAGCGTATTCATGGCGTCTATGGGAACACCATTACTAAGTAACTGGCGGTTAATATATTGCTTATCAGCCAGTGTGATACTGCTAACCGGCAGTGTGGTCAGAGCGGAAGCGCCACCTGAAACGAGATAATAAACCTGATCCTGCGGATTTAATCCGCTAACAGCATTAAGTAAGGCCTGAGCAGCAGTCTGTCCGGCAGAGTCCGGTAGAGGATGACTGGCTTCCAGTACTTTGATGTGCTTTGTAGGAATGCTGTGTCCGTAACGGGTAACAACGACACCGGATAGTGGCGGATAGTCTTGCGGCCATATTCTTTCCCATTCAGCCGCCATGGCAGCAGCAGCCTTGCCTGCACCGACAACTATTACCCGTCCGCATGGATTTTTCTGTGGTATCCAGTTACTCATTTTATTCACCGGACTGGCTTCTTCGATCGTATAGCAAAATAATTGCTGTAAAAAGCTGATGGCATTATCGTGGCTGAGCATACAGTTGTCCCCTTAAATTTTATTTGAGTTTTAGCGGTTTTTAGCAGTTTCAAATTTTTCTGCCAGAAAATCAATAAAGCTACGCACTTTAGCACTGAGAAATTCACGATTCATATAGGCTGCATACAGTGTATGGCTTTCCGGACAAGCAATGTGTTCGATGGTTTCTAAACGTTTGTGTTGTATATCTTCTCTCACCATCCATTCAGGTAAGTATGCCAGCCCCATATGATTAAGCGCCATCTGGTGTATCAGCAGAGCACTGTTACTGGTACAGGCAGGAATAAGCGGTAAATCAAGATGAACATATTGTGGTAACAGACCATAATGCTGTTTCAGGTCTGCTACAGTATGCGGAATGCCGTATTTTTGCAGATATTTTGGGCTGGCTACCCATAAAAAATCAATGCGGGTAATCGGTTTAACGATGAGATTGGGTTCAGGGTTATTGGTGACACGTAAAGCAAGATCAATACCTTCTGCAACCAGGTCGGTACGCCGGCTGTCCAGATTAACGGATAAACTCACTTCTGGAAATTGCTGTCGGTATTCAGACAGAATTTCACCAAAATGGCGTGAAGCACACCAGTTTGGAGCAGTAATTTTAAGTAAGCCCTGCGGTTTGACCGTACCAGCCTGTGCAACACGTTTGGCTTCGGTAAGTGTATCCAGTGCTTCTACGCAGCGATGATAGTATTCCTGTCCGGCTTCGGTAAGGCTGATGCGGCGGCTAGTACGGTTGAGTAGTTTAGCCTGAATGTTTTTTTCCAGATGATGCAGGTGTTTACTGGCCATCGCTGTAGAAATATCCATAAATTCAGCTGCTTTAGTAAAGCTGCCTAACTCTACTACGTAACGGAAAACCCACATGCTTTGTAATGTGTCCATTTTGTTTCTTTAAAGGAAATAATTATTGAATAAAAATGATATCGTTTCTTTTTAGTAAATTCAATACACTATTTTTATGTTTTTATGAATAAATTTTATAAATTAATATGATTAAGATAAATAAAATTCATACTATTGATACTGAATTTGCTTTGAGATTATTGTGTCTGGTAACAGCATTTTTTATACAGTATGCTCGGCAAAATTCTGACTGTGGTTATTTTCTATGACTGACGGAAATGAATCAATAGTATTATTTTCGGTAACAGATGTTGCTGATATGCTGAAATGATTAGGAAATATTCTGCTGAAGATTGGTTTATTTGTGCAAACTGCGGTTTTTATTTTGGGCAGATAGATGGTTGCAGCTTGTTTGTTTTTCATGTTCATCCAAACAACATTGATACCTTACTGACACCTATACTAAATCAGGGTGAGCAGGCAGTATTATACTGGTTTATTTTTCTGTATTTGTTTGTTGCCGGAGGTGGTCATTTTACGGCAGAGAATCGGTTTAAATATTGGCAGATTATCACTAGATTGGCGTTTTTAGTTGAAAGCTTGTTTTATATACCTGATAAAATTCTAATTATATACATTGGGTTATGTATGTTAAGCGCAAAATTAGATTACTTAATACTGAATATAAATTTAAGCGAGGATGGATAATAAGTCTGCATTAATTAAAATTGATTATTGTAGTAAAAGTATTTACTTTAATTGAATTTAATATCATTTCAATTAAAAAATATTCAATAAATTTTTTCATTAATATTTTTAATGCATAAGCATAAACAGGCTTTTAAAGTTCTAGAAAATATTCATTATGAATGATAGATTAAATATGATATTTACAATGTACAGTGGTTGATTATACTGGTAATAAAGCGGTGTGTGATTTTGTTAAATAACGCTATAATGTGAATAATTTTTATCTTGGTAATATTGAATAAATTGCTCAGATAAAAGTGACTTTATTTAGCGTGCTCTTTTAAGAAAAGCTTATTGGTGTTGAAAACCTAAGACTGAGAAAAGATATGGATGAATTAATTAAAGAAGCAGCATTACATTTTCACGAAGAACCCCGACCGGGTAAAATTCAGATTACACCGACAAAACCATTGGCTACTCAATATGATTTGTCACTGGCTTATTCACCGGGTGTGGCTGCACCGTGTATGGAAATTCACCGTGATCCCCTGAATGCATACAGATATACTGCACGCGGTAATCTGGTTGCTGTTATTTCCAACGGTACAGCGGTACTTGGTTTAGGTAATATCGGAGCACTGGCCGGAAAGCCGGTAATGGAAGGTAAGGGGGTTCTGTTTAAAAAATTCGGTGGTATTGATGTATTCGATATCGAAATTAATGAAACTGATCCGGACAAACTGGTAGATATTATTGCTTCACTGGAGCCGACATTCGGCGGTATTAACCTTGAAGATATTAAAGCACCGGAATGTTTTTATATTGAGAAAAAACTGCGTGAACGCTGCAATATTCCGGTATTCCATGATGATCAGCATGGTACAGCTATTATTACTGCTGCAGCAATTAAAAATGCTCTTGAAGTTGTTGGTAAAGATATCGGTCAGGTCAAGCTGGTATGTTCCGGTGCCGGTGCAGCAGCAATTGCCTGTCTGGAACTGTTGGTTGCTCTGGGTATGAAGCGTGAAAATATCACTGTGTGCGATTCAAAAGGTGTGATTTACCAGAATCGTGAAGAAAACATGGTGGAATCAAAAAAACTGTTTGCTATCCCGGATAACGGTCAGCGGAAACTTGCTGATGCTGTTCATGATAAAGATATTTTCCTTGGATTATCTGGTCCGAATGTATTGAGCGTGGATATGCTCAAAACAATGGCTAAAGATCCGATTATTCTGGCCATGGCCAACCCGACTCCGGAAATCTGGCCACCTGAAGCTAAGGCTGCACGACCGGATGCGGTAATTGGTACCGGCCGTTCTGATTTTCCGAATCAGGTAAATAATGTTTTATGCTTCCCGTTTATTTTCCGTGGTGCGCTGGATGTTGGTGCAACTACCATTAATGAACAGATGAAGCTGGCCTGTGTGCATGCTATTGCAGAACTGGCCAAAGCTGAGCTGAGTGATGAAGTCTCAGCTGCTTATGGCAATACAGAGCTTTCTTTCGGACGTGAATATCTGATTCCGAAGCCATTTGACCCTCGTCTGATTGCTGTAGTGGCGCCTGCTGTAGCCAAAGCCGCTATGGATTCCGGTGTCGCAACCCGTCCGATTGATGATATGGATGCTTATGTAGAGAAACTCAGTCAGTTTGTCTATAAATCCAGTCTGTTTATGAAACCGGTATTCTCTCAGGCGAAAAAAGAACTGAAACGTGTGGTATTATGTGAAGGTGAGGATGAGCGTGTTCTGCATGCCACTCAGCACATTGTCAACCACAAGCTGGCCTTCCCGATTCTGATTGGCCGGCCGGCAGTAATTGAAGCTCGTTCGAAAAAACTGGGTCTGACTATACAGCCAGGCAAGGATTTTGAGATTGTTAATAATCAGGATGATCCTCGCTACCGTGAATACTGGCAGGCTTATTACGAGCTGCGTAAACGTCACGGTGTCACCGAGGAAATGGCACGGCGCCGGATGATTAGCAGTTCTACTCTGATTGGTGCAATGCTGGTACGAATGGGCAGTGCTGATGCATTACTGTGTGGCACGGTAGGTCGTTTCCATGATCATTTCAATATTCTGGAAGAAGTAATTGGCTATAACAATCCTGAACAGAATGCCTGTGCTATGAATGCACTGATTATGACCTCAGGTAATATGTTTATTGCTGATACCTATGTTAATCCGGAACCGACTGCGAAGCAGATTGCTGCTAATACACTGATGTGTGTTGATGAAATGAAACGTTTTGGTATAGAACCAAAAGTGGCTTTGTTGTCCAATTCAAACTTCGGTTCACTTGATCAGCCAAGCAGCACCAAAATGCAGGAAGCGCTTGCTTTAATTAAAGAGGCAGCTCCGGAGCTAAACGTTGATGGTGAAATGCAGGGTGATCTGGCACTGGATGAAAAACTGCGTCAGAAACTGATGCCGGACTGCAAACTCAAAGGTGCTGCAAACTTATTGGTAATGCCGAATGTTGAAGCAGCGAATATCAGTTACAATCTATTACGTACTTCATCTCATGGCGTAACGATTGGCCCGATCCTAATGGGTATGAATGAATCTGTACATATTGTAACTCCTATGGCTTCTGTACGCCGTATAGTAAATATGGTGGCTTTGGCTGCTGTAGATGCCCAGCGTAAATAATCGCTGAATTTTGGAAGAGTCTGCAGGCTGTCTGTGTTTTCAGACAGCCTTTTTGTGTCAATTATGGAGACAGTTTATGAGTAATGTGTCAGCACCCCAAACTGCACCTAACTATATTACTCCTGCAGGATATCAGGCTTTACAGGATGAGCTTTACCATCTGGTTCATAAAGAACGCCCCGAAATTGTTAATGTTGTGAACTGGGCTGCCGGTAATGGTGACCGAAGTGAAAATGGTGATTATTTATATGGAAAACGCAGATTGCGTGAAATTGACCGGCGTATTCGGTTTCTGACTAAAAGACTGGAAGCCGCGCAAGTTATAGATCCGGAGACACGTGAACCCAGTGATCAGATTTTTTTTAGTGCTACTGTAACTATTTTGCGCGGCAATGGTCAGGAGCAGACTGTACATATTGTTGGTACAGATGAGATTGATACCAGTAGAAATAAAATTTCCTGGGTATCACCGCTTGCACGTGCTTTATTGAAAGCTCATGAGGGTGATGAAGTACGTCTGCATGGTCCTGAAGGAGTGGAAAATATCGAAGTATTGACAGTGGAATATATTCGTATTGATTAATATTCACATCTTTCTAATAATAATGTTAATATTCTGGGTAAAAGTTAATTTTTGCAATGTTTATACTGAAATATTGCCATAATAATTTATTTGTAAAATAAATTTCATATGAATTGTGCTGAACTGATTATCTATAAGTACTTTCATAATGACAAACTTAATATCAATGCCGAATTCTTTATAACTGTGTTAAAACATGAACCCAAAACTTGATCCTGTTTTCAAACAACTCAATGCTCTTATTTTAGGTAAACAAGAATTATTAATACAAATTGTTACCTGTGTACTGGCTCGCGGTCATATCCTGCTTGAAGATGTGCCCGGTGTTGGTAAGACTACTCTGGCACAAGCACTGGCTGCTGTAATGGGATTAAATTACCAGCGCGTACAATTCACTAATGATATGTTACCTGCTGACTTACTTGGTGTTAGTATTTTTCAGCCAAAATCCAACGAATTTATTTTTCATCCTGGTCCGGTTTTTAATTCTTTTTTACTGGCAGATGAAATCAACCGTGCTTCTCCCAAACTGCAATCGGCTTTGCTTGAAGCCATGGAAGAAGGGCAGGTTTCTGTAGATGGTAAAACCTATGTGCTGCCGAAACCATTTCTTGTAGTTGCTACCCAGAATCCGACAGAACAGCTGGGTACTTATCCTTTACCTGAATCGCAGCTGGACCGGTTTATGATGTGTCTGAGTATCGGCTATCCGGCAGAAAAAGAAGAAAAACAGCTCTACATCTCAGGCGGGCGTCGCCAGTTTGTGCCACGCCTTAAAGCTGTATGCAATGCGGAAATATTACAGCAATGGCAGGCAGAAGTATCCAAAATTAATTTATCAGCAGCCGCTGCAGATTATATTTATCGGCTGGTTGCTGCTACGCGGAATCCGGGTACATTTGCAGTCGGACTGAGTCCTCGCGCCGGATTGGCTGTAGTACAGGCCGCCAAGGCCTATGCATGGATTCAGGGGCGGGCACATGTCGTTCCTGAAGATGTGAAAGCAGTATGGGTGGCTGTGGCCGCACACCGGCTGCAACCACTGCAAAGCCAGAACAGAAGTAGTACTTTACTTTCAGGAATGCTGGATCATGTGGCTGTTGTCTGAGGCACCCGTTCCTACACTTATTGACGGGCATACACCTTTACGGGCACGTAGTGTACGTGTCAATCTGACGCGTATGGGCTGGGGCATGGTTATTGCCTGTATCCTGTTATGGATTATGGCCGTTAATTATCAGGTGAATGTAGCTTATGCGCTAGTATTCTGGTTATTAGGCATATTATTGTTCGGAGCACTTGCCGGTATTCGTCAGTTAACCGGGATAGTATTAACGATTGAACCACAACCAGAATATTATGCCGGTAAAGAATGCGTACTGACTTTGCGAGCCTGTGACAGCTGTAAACGTACACGCTGGTTATGGCTTCAAACAGCACAGGAAATAACAGGCACAGCCAGTGACTGGGAATTGTGGACAATTACACCGGAAAATACAGATTTTCTCTGGGCATTACCGCCCCAGAAACGCGGTATCCTGCCACGGTTATTATTAGCCGGAGCAAGTATGGCACCGTTTGGGTTATTAATGATTAAAACTCAATGGGAATTTACTGATGAGGTTATTATTTTTCCAGAACCTGTAGAACATACCAGTCCGATTGCACGCACCAGTGATAATGAACCTGGAACTTTAATCAGTCTGAGCGGTCAGGATCCGGCTTATTTGCTACCACATCAGAATACAACTTCATTGCGGCAGATTGCATGGAAGCACTATGCCAAGACAGGTAATTTACTTGATAAATATTTTGAACAGGGAGGAAAACGGGTACAGCCATTACTGATTTCCTATCGGGATTATCCGCCAGGAACCAGCATGGAAAAAATGGCCAGTATGATGTGTTATCGGGTATTGGCAGCAGATGCAAGCGGGGAGAAATATGTGCTTGAATTGCCACGGCAGCGCTATGAAGTAACGACTGGTCAACGGATAAAATGTTTGAATGCTTTAGGTAGATGGTAATGTGGCTTGCTGATCCGGTTTTTTTACGTAAATCTCCTCCTGTACGCACTCAGTTTATTTTATTGATTATGCTGGCGTGGGTGGCTTTACCCTTATTATTTGATTTGCCACTAAGTGTTGGCGCTGCATTCGCATTGTTGTGGATGGGGCGCATTGCTCTGCTGTTTACCAGTATTAAAAAATTACCATTATGGGCACTGGTAATATTGCTGCTTGCTACTTCTGTATGGGTATATTTTCGTGTTGGAACAATTATTGGCCGGGATGCCAGCGTTTCCCTGCTAATGTTGATGATAGTACTCAAAGCATTTGAGGGTGAAACCTTACGCGACTGGCAAATATTATTGTTAGCACAGTTAATCCTGATGGGTGGAGGGCTGCTGTTTAATCAAAGTATATTAATGGCACCCTGGCTGGTTGTGGCGTTGTTCTGTCTGATTTCATCTCTGGGGTTACTGGCGGGTATCAAACCGGTGACGGCAATACGGCAGGGTGCTTTGATTTTAATTTTGTCTTTTCCACTGGCCGTTATTTTATTTATGGTGGTGCCACGCAAAGATACGCCATTATGGGGTGTGCCGCAGCCGCAGCAATCAGCAGTTACAGGATTGTCGGATACTCTTGAATCAGGAAATGTCAGCAATCTGATTCTGAGTAATGAACTGGCTTTCAATGTTATCTTTGATAATGATGTTATTCCACGCAATGCTGATATGTATTGGCGTGTGATGGTAATGGGTAAAAATGAAAACGGGATATGGCATGCGGTAAAAGAGCAATATACTGATGAAGATACTTTACAACTACCCGGCAGAGCTTTGCTGGCACAACAAGCTAATAGCAAAATGGTAGGGTATCAGCTGTTCATTCAGGATGATCATGGTCGTATACCGGCGCTGGATCAGCCCTTACCTGATGTTCAGGCTGATTTAAGCCGGCGTGTGGGTAATGTTGTCAGAGTCAACAGCAGTCGCGAAGGTCTGCGCCGGATACATTTATATTCTCAGATGACTCCATACCTGCGTCAGCAAATGGACCAAGCTTTACTGAATTATTATACCCAGTTACCGGCAAGGCTTAATCCTGAAACCCGCAGACTGGCACAACAGCTGGCTGGAAAATCCAAAAGCAGTGAAGAGTTTATTCGTCATATACTAACTTATTTTAAAAGCTCTCATTTTCAATATACTTTAACACCGAAACGCAATCAGGAGACACAAAATAAAACAGACTATTTTTTATTCGAGGGGCGTGAAGGTTTTTGTGAAGACTATGCAGATGCTATGGTATGGCTGGCTCGTTCAATTGGTGTACCGGCACGAATCGTAATTGGTTATCAGGGAGGAGAGTATCACCCTGACAATAAGTTCTGGCAAATTCGCAGTAAGGATGCACATGCATGGACTGAAATCTGGATTGCAGAAAAAGGACTATGGAAGCGGGTAGACCCGACCAGCGCCGTTTCTTCAGTGCGTGTAGACAAAGGGGTAGAAAGTGCTTTACCGGCTGCACAGGGTGCCGGTTTGGCTCCAGTTTATCCGTTATTGCAGAAATATCTGGATAATGGTCAGTTTTACTGGCAGCAATGGGTGGTTAATTATGATACCGGCAGTCAGAAGTCAATACTTAGCTGGCTGAATTTAAAAGATATACCTGTGTATGTACTGATAATAGTTATTGTAATTGCAATTATCATTACAGCACTCCCGCTGGTTTTCTGGTTACGTCGTCAGGGTAATGCGCAGTCACAGCCATTAACTGATGGAATTAATTTGCTTAAACAGGCTGTTATAGAAGGTGGAGAATCAGAAATATCCGCTATCGGACCACTTGAGTTAGAGGATATTCTCGCAAAGCATAATTTACTTAATGATGATTTAATTGCACTACTGAATCAGTATATAGACTGGCAATATGGGGCAACAGGGATGCCGGACAAAAGGAGCCAGCGCAAATGGCTGCGTAAAATGAAACAGGCAGTACGTAACCTGTAGATTTTGTTATTAATCTGTTTTGATTAAAAAATTTTCAAACAGATATTAAATATTGAAACAAAAATTACCCGGCTATCAATGTATCAGAAGTCGGGTAGTTTATTATTATATTAAAATACCATATTATTTTTAGAGTAAGAAATTTTCAGAATTATCCTGTAAAACCTGATTTCCGAATTACCTCTAATAAATAATTTTTATTTGAATTGAAAAATAACAATATTTTAAATTCTTTAGAATAAAATAAATAATTAATTTTAATGTATAATTATTTAATTTTAAAAAAACATAAAATTAAAATAGAGTGTTGTTAAAAATATAATATTTTTTAATTTTGGTGTTGCTTTAAGATTGTTGACGCCGCCGGATAATTGTATTTTGTATCACTAAAATTTTATTTCATATTAATGGCTATCTTTATGAATTAGAAAAATATTTTGTGTTAAATGTATAAAAATTTTTGATGTCTATTTTCAAAATGTCAGAAGAAAAAAGAAATAAAGAATATTAATTAGCCACAGTGCCAGACTTTTTTTCCTAAAATTATAAAGTTATCTAGATGATTATAAGAAATTTTAATAGTTTCATAATCACCATTTGAGCTTATGAGATTTATACCATCAACAGTTTGACGGATTTATCTTATAAAAAAATGTTTATTGTAAATAATAGCATATGTTTCACCATCAACAGGTTCAACATCATTAGTGTTTATCATAACAATATTGTTATTTTCCAAGTTAGGAGCCATGCTGTTACCTTTTACATGCATAGCACGCAAATCATCAGAGATTAAATTTTTTGATTTGAACCAATTATTATTTATGAGTAGGGGTTCTTCAAATTCTGATAAAACCCAATTGATATTTTCATGATTTTTTGATAAATCAATATTGTATATCATAATTTTTTCATATCCGTCACTAGGACCGGGGTTTTCAGTTAGTTTTGGATTTTCATCTGTTTGTATAAAATTTTTCCCTGTATATAGCCATGTAACCGTTACTCCTAAAATTTTTGCTACTTCCTCTAACCGTTTTCTTTTTGGAGCTGTGGCTTTAGCTTCATCTTTATTTTCCCATAGTTGGATAGCTGTAATTGATATATTTAACTTCTCTGCTAATTCAGCTTGGGTTAAACCTTTATTAGTTCTAGCTTGTCTAATACGGCTATGAATAGTGTGCATAAATTTTGACTTATTTTTTATTTCAAATGATAAGAGATTCAAAAATATAATTAAATTATTAATTTAAATAATTATTTTTGATTAATGTGTAAAAAAGTGCCCGCTGTATCAATCTGTCAGCGGGCCTGTTAAAAGGTTTAGATGTTATTTTTGATCATATCGATAACTTCTTTGCCTTTACC
This sequence comes from Snodgrassella sp. ESL0323, assembly GCF_013346865.1. Taxonomy (NCBI): domain Bacteria; kingdom Pseudomonadati; phylum Pseudomonadota; class Betaproteobacteria; order Neisseriales; family Neisseriaceae; genus Snodgrassella; species Snodgrassella sp. ESL0323. Next base: position 105,198 of record NZ_JAAEDT010000012.1, read on the forward strand.
TTCGAGGATAGCTTTAGAACCATACCAAACCATGTTTTTCACATTTTCATAGCTGATTGCCGGCGGCATTATCAGTTCTTTATCACTGATTACAACATCCAGTAATGCCGGACCTTCGTGTGCAAGGAATGTTTTTACAGCAGCCTCCAGCTCAGAAGATTTGCTTACGCTTTGGGCACTGAAACCACAGCCTTCTGCAATGGTTTTGAAGTCTCCGTTTTTCAGGTCAACATAGACTTCTACCAAACCTTCGCCTTTTTGTTCCTGCTCCACGAAGTTCAGGGAACTGTTGTTGAAAACAACTATTTTAATCGGCAGATTTTCCTGTTTGGCAGTAAGCAGATCACCCATCAGCATGGCTAAACCGCCATCTCCGGATAAAGAAATGACTTGTCTGCCCGGAAAGGCTTTCTGGAAACCATAAGCCTGAGGCATACCGTTTGACATGGTGCCGTGTTTAAGGCTGGTCAGGAAGCGTCGTTTGCCATTCATGGTTAAATAACGGGCTCCCCACAGCATTGGAGTTCCTACATCTGCGGTAATCAATGCATCATCACTGGCATACTTATCTATCAATTCTATTAGTTGCTGTGGGTGAATTGGATGTTTGTCATCCGGAGTGGCATACGTTTCAAATTTATCCATAATTTTGGCAAATAAAGCGGTATGGTGCTCCAGAAAACTGCTGTCGTTACGAGTCTGTATTTTCGGCAAAATTGTTTGCAGAGTGGTTTTAACATCACCAACCAGCCCCAGATTAATCGGGTGACGCAAGCCTAACTGAGTAGCTTCATGGTCAATCTGGATGATATTTGCCTTTTCCGGATAATATTCAGACCATGCAAAGCTGCAACCGAGTAATAACAAGGTATCGCAGTTTTTGATTGCATCATAACCAGCCTTAGTACCAAACATCCCGGTCATACCCACCTGATAAGGGTTATCCCAGGCAATGCTGTCTTTAGCACGGGAAGTGTGTACAACTGGTGCCTTTAGTTTTTCTGCCAATGCAATTACTTCATCATGTGCATCTTTAGCGCCAAAACCAGCGTAAATGGTGATTTTATTTCCCTGATTAATCGCTTTAACCAGTTCTTCTATTTCGTTATCATTCGGGCGGGTAACTGGCTGCGGGCACCATATTTTTATTGGTTTTTCAGCTACTTCCATTTTACTGATATCGCTAGGCAGGATGACAACTGCTACACCGCGTTTATTAATGGCGGCCTGTGCGGCCTGAGTGAATATACGCTGAGCTTCTTCCGGCTGGTTTACCATCTGGCAGAAAACGCTTGTATCCTGATAGACTTTGAGGAAATCCACTTCCTGCGGGAATCCGGTGCCCATAGAAGTGGCAGCCAGCTGACTGGCAATAACGATTACTGGTGCATTATTGCGGTTGGATTCGTATAAGCCGTTAATCAGATGCAAGCTGCCAGGACCACAGGAACCAGCACATGCAGTAAGTTTGTTTGTAATCAGAGCTTCAGCGCCGGCAGCAAAGGCAGCTGCTTCTTCGTGACGTGTATGCACCCAATTAATACTACTTTTTTCTATCGCTTTGCCAACAAAGTTCAGCGTATCACCGATGATGCCGTAACAGTTGCTGACACCGGCTTCGGTAAGAACATCAACCAATATTTCTGATACAGTTTTCGTTTTAGACATGCTGTATTTCCTCTTAAAATTGATTATTTATTTCAAAAATAATAAAGTAAATATTTTCTTACTATTTATTTATATAACCATATGTTATAAATAAATAAAATTTTTATATTAATTCTTTATCAATATTGTTTGTATTGTAATATTGTGTAATCAACAAAACAAGATTATTGTTGAAAATCATTTAAAATCGATATTTTCGAATAAATTTTTATAAAAATGGCAGCCTTTATGTTTTGCCGGCTGCCAAAAAACCGCTTATTAATCAGATTGCGCGGTCATCAAACAATGGAATGCGGGTAATCCGGCTAATGCTGTGCATATAATCCAGCACCGGCGCAGTCCATTCGATTCCTTTGACCATAGTCATATTGCGCAGTAAGGGAAATAAAAGAATATCTTCCATTCCAAAAGTACCATTACTACCATGATCATTCACAATCAACGGCGATAGTGCAATCAGATCGGCATTGAACCGGTTAATATAGGTTTGACTATTTTGTAAATGATGCTGAAAATCACCAAAAATAGCAGTTTTTTTGTTGATGAAATAATTGATGGCATTCTGAGTAGCAAACTCAGGCAGGTTGATACTGATGCAGCGCGGTAAAGTCAGGAAATTGCGGTAAGTATCAACAATTTTTATCCAGCCCTCAATTTCAGGCCGTACTGTATTGTTTATAAGAGTAGTACCAGAAAGCTGGTCAATGTAGTGAACGATATCCAGACTTTCACCCATGGCAGTACCATCATCTTTTACCAGAATTGGTACCATTTTTTTTCCGATTAATTTATTCGGAGTGTCTTCGTCATCATTCAGCAGATAGATATTTTCTACCGGTACTATTTTTTTACCGAATACCATTCTGGCTCGTACACAGTAGGGACAATGGTCATAAATATAAAGTTGCATTCAGATTTCCTTTTCGGATTTAGTGTGTTGATTAAATGTACAATATACAAAAAATATCATGTTTTAATATTTATACTGATAGTTTCGTATTGTTAAATAAGCGATAAATACTGTCAGGTAACAATAATACTGATTAAAATAATCTGTTATTGTAGATTGTGTATTACAAATATTAATTAATATTATACATATATTAATTAAACTTAGTTTACGGTTTTTTCATGAGTTGCGATGTCTTTAATCAAAATCTGGATTTTTTTCAAAACTTACAATTACATTTGGCTGATGCCCTGGCAAAAGAAGATGGTACTGCGGGGTTTGTAACAGATGAATGGTCTGGCAAATTGGGAAACGGGCGCAGTATGGTTCTCAAACAAGGAGCTGTGTTTGAACAGGCTGGCGTTAATTTTTCTCATGTTAAAGGTACCGCTATGCCGGCTTCAGCTGTGCGAAAACGCCAGTATCTGGCAGGAGCTCCTTATGAAGCAATGGGGGTGTCACTGGTGGTGCATCCGTGTAATCCATATGTACCTACCAGTCATGCGAATGTACGCTTATTCATTGCATATCCGGAACGCAGTAACCCGGTTTGGTGGTTTGGCGGCGGTTTTGATTTGACCCCTTTTTATCCATTTATTGAAGATATAGTGCATTGGCATAAGGTTGCTTATGATGCGTGTCTGCCTTTTGGTGAAACGGTATATTCAGAATTTAAAGAGTGGTGTGACCGTTATTTTTATCTGCCTCATCGGCAGGAACAGCGAGGCGTAGGAGGATTATTTTTTGATGATTTAAACCGCTGGGATTTTGCTCGTTGTTTTGCTTTTATACGAGCAATAAGTGCTGCTTATTTACAAGCTTATCTGCCTATTGTGGCGCGGCGCAAAAATATGGATTTTGGCGAGCGTGAACGTCAGTTTCAGTTATACAGGCGCGGACGTTATATTGAATTTAATTTATTGTGGGACAGAGGCACTCAGTTTGGTTTACATGCCGGCGGGCGAACAGAATCTATTTTGATGTCTATGCCGCCTTTAGCCCGCTTTGAATATCAGTATGAACCGGTACCTGGTTCTGCTGAAGCCGGTCTGGCCGGATATTTACAGGCGCGTGACTGGCTGGCAGAAGCAGAAAACTGTCTGGTTTGAGTAGTAAAATTATTATATATACTGTTTAACTTTGTTTTTTGTTCAATCCTTGCTGGCAGGATAGTGCTGTAAGCAGACACAGGCAAATTGGCATTATCATGTCGGGCGTAATATTGGTTATTTCCAATACAAATAATATGGCGGTAAGAGGCATTTTTTGCTGTACTGCTAGAAAAACGGTAGCTCCGGTCACAACTGCGGCGACTATGGGAACAGGTGGCAGCATGCTGTTCCATGCAGTGGCTGCCAGTAATGCAATCAGACCGCCAAGCATCATCGAAGGAGTAATAAATCCCCCGTATGCTCCGGCACGGGTGGCCAGTAGAAGCGCCAGCCATTTACCGATTAATAGTGCCAGAGCATAATGCCAGCTTATCTGGTCATTAAATAACAGTTCATTACCGGCTTTTCCGTTACCAAGTATCTCCGGTAGTTGCATGGACAAAACCCCGATGAGTATAAAGGCACCGATACTGATAAAGATCAGCTTGGGGCTAGTACGCAGAGCCGGTTTGCAACAGGCGAGCTGGTATTGTAACAGCCATGAGAATGCAATAATCAGTGGCCCCAGCAACAACGACCAGATTAACAGTGGACTGTTCAGGGTAATTGCCGGTAGCTGATAGGCTGGCTGGCTACCCAGTCCGATCCGGCCTACCCATGCTGCGGTTGTACAGCAGATTAAAGCTGCAATAACAGTATTGCGCTGGAAACTGAATAATAACGTTTCCAGGGCAAACAGAGCACCGGCCAGAGGTACATCAAAAACCGCGGACAGACCGGCGGCTGCACTACAGGCAAGCAGGACTTTTCTCTCTTCTGTACTGATGTTAAATCGCCGGCCGATAAAATCTGCAATAGCTGAACTGATTTCACGTGGCGCTGTCTCACGTCCGAGAGGTGAACCCATGCCTACTGTGAATATCTGTAACATACCATGAAAGAAAGTAGAAACTAACGGTATAGGTGTAGCATTGTTGCCAATTGCCTCCCTGATATCAACCAGTTTGGGAGCAAAACGGTGCAGCAGGTACCAGCCGGCGCCCACTATTACGCCACATGCACTTAATGCAAGTAAACGATGTATGGCTGTGGTTTGTTCGACAATATTACGAAATGTGATGCCGTCTGTACGGACTATTCCGTACACTAACTGCTGAATAAAATGCAATAATCCGATAAGTGACATGCCTGCCACGCCGGCGATGGCACCACAAAATAGTAATAAGGCAATCAGTTTCGGATTTAATCTGAACATGGCATGATAAATTTGCGATAAATCAAAGGTACTTTTGCTTTTTAAATAACGATATTGTAAACGACAGCACAGACTTTGCCGAATTTTGGCACGCGTCTGTGTTAAAATCAGAATATTTTGTCAGGAATTTAAAGGAAGTATTACGGTGATCAGTACCAATAAAATTACGATGCAGTTTGGCGCGAAGCCATTGTTTGAGAATGTATCGGTTAAGTTCGGTGGGGGCCATCGTTATGGGTTGATTGGTGCCAATGGCTCGGGTAAATCAACTTTTATGAAGATTCTCGGCGGTGATCTTGAACCTACTAGTGGTGAGGTGGCCATTGATCAAGGCCTGCGTCTGGGTAAGCTGAGACAGGATCAGTTTGCGTATGAGGATATGCGCGTACTGGACGTGGTACTGATGGGGCACACAGAAATGTGGGCAGCCATGACAGAACGCGACGCCATTTATGCTAATCCGGATGCCACTGAAGATGATTATATGCGCGCGGCCGATCTGGAAACAAAATTTGCCGAGTATGACGGCTATACAGCTGAGGCACGGGCGGGAGAATTACTTGCCGGTGTCGGTATTGATGAACATCTACATAATGCCAGCATGAGTGAAGTTGCACCGGGTTTTAAACTGCGCGTATTACTGGCACAGGCACTGTTTTCCAAACCGGATGTGCTGTTGCTGGATGAACCGACCAATAATCTGGATATTAATACTATTCGCTGGCTGGAAGGTGTGTTGAACAGCTATGAATCCACCATGATTATTATTTCGCACGACCGCCATTTTCTGAATGAAGTATGTACTTATATGGCCGATGTGGACTATGGTGGCATTACTTTGTATCCGGGCAATTACGATGATTATATGCTTGCCTCTACACAGGCACGTGAACGTACTTTAAAAGATAATGCTAAAGCTAAGGAAAAACTTCAGGAATTACAGGAGTTTGTGGCACGTTTTTCTGCTAATAAATCCAAGGCAAGACAGGCAACCAGCCGGGCGAAACTGGCTGATAAAATTAAGGCAGATATGGTGGAAGTGAAACCTTCCAGCCGTCAAAGCCCGTTTATCCGCTTTAATTTTGATGATAAGAAAAAGCTGCATCGGCAGGCACTTGAAGTTGAGGATTTATCAAAACGTTTTGACCGGCAATTGTTTAAAAAACTGAGTTTGATGCTTGATGCCGGTGAACGTCTGGCTATTATCGGCCCTAACGGTGCTGGTAAATCTACGCTGCTGAAATTACTGGCTGGTGCATATAATGAAGCATACAATGATGGCATTAAAGCAGATAGCGGTACTATAAAATGGGCAGAGAAAGCACAGGTTGGCTATTACCCGCAAGATCATGAAAATGATTTCGATGTATCTATGACTCTGACTGAATGGATGCGTCAGTGGGGCAAGGAAGGCGATGATGAGCAGGTGATTCGCGGTACTTTAGGTCGTCTGCTTTTTGGCAGTAATGAAGTCGGCAAGCAGGTACAGGTACTTTCCGGTGGTGAAAAAGGCCGTATGCTATATGGTAAACTGATTTTGCAGGAACCTAATGTGCTGGTAATGGATGAACCTACAAATCACATGGATATGGAAAGTATTGAGGCACTGAATATGGCGCTGGAAAAATTCCCGGGTACTCTTGTGTTTGTATCTCATGACCGCCAGTTTGTTTCCAGTCTGGCTACACAGATTATTGAGCTGGATGGTGAAGGTGGTTATGAATATTATCTGGGTGATTATGAAGGTTATCTGGCTAAAAAAGGTGTAGTTTAATATTTATAAGCTGCCTGTGTTTACAGGCAGTTTTTTTATATGGGAAAAAAATGAATACCGGCAAAAGTAACGCAGTTGAGCTGATTGAATGTAATGAAAAAGAACATGCGGCAGCCATTCTGGCGCTGTTTAACGATACTATCGCCACCTCAACTGCACTGTATGATTATGAGCCCCGTTCACTATCATTTATGCATGGCTGGTTTGCAGCTAAGCGTGAGCGCAATTTTCCGGTTATCGGTGCAGTAAATAGTCAGGGTGAACTGTTGGCTTTTGCTTCATGGGGTGCATTCCGTGATTATCCTGCCAATAAATATACGGTTGAACACAGTGTATATGTACGTAATGACTGTCGCCGGCAGGGACTGGCACGCAAACTGATGCAGGAACTTATTGTACGTGCACGTCAGGCTGATTTACATGTATTAATGGGTGTGATTGATGCAGCCAATGACAGCAGTATTGCTCTGCATGAACAGCTTGGCTTCAAACATGTCGGCACATTGCCTCAGATTGGTTTTAAATTTGGTCACTGGCTAGATGCGGCACTTTATCAGTTAATTCTGGATACACCAGCTCAGCCTGTCGATGGTTAATAATAATTCGGCTTTTTACAAAGCTCGCAACCAATACAAAATCATATCTTAGCCGGCTTTAAGCCACCAGTGCACAGTTACTAAACCCAGAATAGTCAGCAGTAAAGAACCGCCTGTATGCAGCAGTATATGTGTTACTGCCAGAGTATAACGTTGTGACAAAAGCATTTGCACGGCTTCGAGTGAGAAGGTGGAAAACGTAGTCAGCCCGCCGAGAAAACCAGTAATAACAAATAGACGCCATTCCGGAGCGATCTGGGTAAAGTGTATACACAATGCACTGAACAGACCAATCAGATAAGCACCGATCCAGTTTGCCAGCAGTGTGCCATAGGGCAAACCGGAATGAAGCGTATTCAGCGAGATTCCCAGAAGCCAGCGCATGATGGCACCCAGAGCTGCGCCGGCAGCAATGGCAAATAAAGATAAATACATAATCAATCCAATCATACGACGAATATATAATTAATAATTTTAAACTAAAGCCGGACATGCCATATTGCCTTCTGCTGCTGAAATGACTACGCTAGTGTTTTTAGACATGTAGAAAGTATCAATATGGATCTGACTGAAACCAAAATTTCCAGTAAAGAAGTTTATCGCGGTTCCTTTTTAAATGTTTTAGAAGACACTGTTCGTTTACCCAATGGCAACCAGGCACAGCGAGTAGTTGTACAGCATCCGGGTGCCGCGGCTGTACTTGCGGTTACGGCTGAGCAAAAAGTGGTATTGGTACGACAGTGGCGCTATCCGGTAGGTGAGGCTTTACTGGAAATCCCCGCTGGTAAGCTGGACGGAAAAAATGAAGATCCTGCGCATGCTGCTTTGCGCGAGCTGGCTGAAGAAACCCCTTATACTGCTGCTGAAGTAAAACTGATACATACTTTTTATACTGTTCCCGGTTTCGGTGATGAAAAAATGTATCTTTATCTAGCTGAACATGTGCAACCAAATAGTGTTCTGGCGGCGGATGAAGATGAAATTATTGAACCGGTGTTGCTCAATCGTGAGCAAGTGCGTTCGGCACTGGCAAATAATCAGATTCATGATGGAAAAACGCTGATTGCTTTACAGTACTGGTTGTTATATTGTTAATAAATTTATATTTGTCATGAAAATAATCCCGTTACCCGCACTTTCTGATAACTATATCTGGCTGTTGCAGCAAGAAAATCAGGCTATAGTAATTGACCCGGGCGAAGCACCTGTTGTCATAAATTATCTGACTAAACACAACCTGACCCTGGATGCTATCTGGCTTACTCATCCTCATTATGACCATATTGATGGGGTGGCGGAATTAAAAAAACATTATTCGCAATGCCAGATTACCGGTTGCATTGATTGGCATGTTGTGAATATACCCGTAACTGAAGGCAGTAAATTTCAGGTATTCGGTCAGCATGTAACAGTTTGGCATATTCCCGGGCATACTACAGATCATTTGGCTTATTTAGTATGCGATTCTGCTGGTCGTTACAGAGTATTTTGTGGTGATACTCTGTTCAGTGCAGGCTGCGGACGAGTCAACGGGACTATGGCTCAATTGTTCAGCAGTTTGCAGCGTTTAAACAGTCTGCCGCCTGATACCTTATTTTATCCGGCACATGAATATACCGCAGCAAATTTGAAATTTGCACAAGCTGTTGAACCGAATAATTCTGCAATCAGAAATGCATTAATACAGGTAGATAAATTACCTACCTTACCGGTAAGTCTGGCACATGAACGCACTATCAATCCTTTTTTGCGTACCAGTCAGCCGGAAGTGATGGCCACATTACGCCAAAAAGGTCTCTCAGAGCAGCAGCTTGCCCAACCATTGGCAGTGTTTACTTATTTAAGGGAGTGGAAAAATCATTTTTAAAATTAATCACAGTGTGACTTTTTGCATGCTATGATTATTTCAACATAATAACTAAGGAATAAATGAGTTGAAACTGAGCTAAAGAATGGCGACTGATAATCTTAGCCGGCATATAAAGCTTTCAATTTGTCTGAATATGAAAAAATCATCATATTGCATGGACTGGACTAAGTTGCTCAGTACCCAGCGCTTTAAGCCCGAAAATGGGTATATTGTGCCTACAGTGACCGCTTCAAGTGAAGAGGGGGCGGATGCACTGCGTACTGATTTTCATATTGATTATGATCGTGTGGTTTTTTCCAGTGGTTTTCGCCGTCTCGCCCGTAAAACGCAGGTTCATCCGTTTGCCTTACATGACCATACGCATAATCGTCTGACTCATAGTGTTGAAGTTGCCAGTGTCGGGCGCAGTCTTGGAAATCGGGTCGGTGTAATGCTGAATGCCGGCCATTTCCTGCCATCTGGCAGCCATGCTGCTGATATCGGGGCGATTGTACAGGTTGCCTGTCTGGCTCATGATTTCGGTAATCCGCCATTTGGTCATACAGGTGAAGATGCTTTGCGTGAGTGGTTCCGTGATCCGCAGCATGCTCATTATTTACAGGAATTGAGCAATACAGAACGCAATGATATCGAAACCTATGAAGGAAATGCACATAGCTTGCGTCTGGTAGCCAGTCTGGAAATGTATCAGAATAATGGCGGAATGCGTCTGACTGCTGCTGTTATCGGTGCTTTAATTAAGTATCCGTGGACCAGTTCTGCGCCGCATGGCCGGAATAAATTCAATATTTACCAGACTGAGCTACCCTTTATGTGCTGTATTGCAGAACAGCTGGGGTTGCCGCAAACCGGTGAAAATCAGTGGGTGCGCCATCCGCTTTCATATTTAATGGAAGCAGCTGATGATATTTGTTATGCATTGCTGGATTTGGAAGATGCTGTTGAGATGGGATTATTACAGGTAGCGGACATAGAGCAAATTCTATCCAGGTTGACAAATAAAGAATATTTCTGGCAGTCTTATAGCAGTCAGGAGCGCTGTGCCCGCTTGCGCGGAATTGCTATCGGAAGAGCAGTAGACGATATTGCGCATACTTTTATTAAGCATCATCGGGATTTATTGAATGGTTCATTTCGCGGTAAAGATTTGCTTGCTCTGGCTAGTCCGGATGTTAATGAAGCACTGAACGCTGCAAAAGAGCTGGCTCGCACACGTATATTCCGCCATCAAAGCAAGCTGATTACTGAAATAGCTACTTTTCCTTGTCTGGGTTCGATACTGGGTTTGCTTGTACCTGCGGTGCATGCCTTTATTAAAACCGGTCAGCTCAGTAAAAGACAGGAGCTGGCATTGTCATTATTAAAAGAACAAAAACTGGATAAAAAGGATGGTTTATATCTGGGATATATGAAAGTTCTGGATTTTGTAGGTGGTATGACTGACAATACTGCGGCAAAGCTGGCGCGTGAAGTATCCGGAATCGGAATGCTGTAGAATTTTTGCTTATATGGTTTCAAAATAAATATATAAAAATCAATATATTTATCTATTTGTTTTCATTTTTATCTATTTTTGGCTTGCCAAAATACCATTTATTGCGTATTATCGCGCTTCTTGATTTTCGGTGACTCTTAAACGAGTTCGAAAGCAGTGCATCCGTAGCTCAGTTGGATAGAGTATCTGGCTACGAACCAGAGGGTCGGGCGTTCGAATCGCTCCGGGTGCACCATCAAGCTATGCGCCCATCGTCTAGCGGTTAGGACATCGCCCTTTCACGGCGGTAACCGGGGTTCGATTCCCCGTGGGCGTGCCAGATTTTAAAACCTGTTTGATTTTTCAAACAGGTTTTTTTATTTTAGCTTGAAATATTGCTGGTTTAATTGTTTAGTCCTGAGAATATAGCTGCTAAATTTTGTCATTAAATTTTTCAGGTTTCACTGGAGCTGTTAATACAGATAAATATTTTATACGCCCAAATAAGCAGACCGTTGAGATAGCCACCGTTGCAAGTGTTTATTGACTACTTCAGGTTGCTGGCTAATCAGAACAGGCGCTAAATCACGTGCTTTTTCCAGTATAGGCAGATCTTCTTCCAGATTGGCAAAACGCAGCATCGGGACACCACTCTGGCGTGCTCCCAGAAACTCTCCCGGTCCGCGAATATTCAAATCTTGCCGGGCAATTTCAAAGCCGTCGGTATTTTCATAAATTACTTTCAAACGTGCTTTGGCTACATTACTAAGAGGTTCACTAAATAACAATACACAGCGGCTGGCTGCTGCTCCACGTCCCACCCGACCGCGAAGCTGATGCAATTGTGCCAGTCCCATACGTTCAGCATGTTCTATTACCATCAGACTGGCATTAGGTACATCTACACCAACTTCAATCACAGTTGTAGCTACCAGTACCTGAATACTGCCTTCAACAAATGCTGTCATAACAGCTGCTTTTTCTGCCGGCTTGAGCCGTCCATGTATTAAGCCTATATTCAGTTCTGGTAACGCCGTCTGTAATTGAGCAACTGTATCTACGGCAGTTTGTAATTGCAGTACTTCAGATTCTTCAATTAACGGGCAGACCCAGTATACCTGTCGGCCTTGTGCACAGGTATGCTTTACCAGTTTTTCAACTTCCTGACGGCGGGCCGTGTTTACCAGACGGGTTATAACAGGTGTTCGTCCGGGAGGCAGTTCATCAATGACAGAAACATCCAGATCGGCAAAAAAACTCATTGCCAGTGTGCGTGGTATTGGTGTGGCGGACATCATCAGCTGATGTACATCTTCACCTTTATTTTTTAATGCCAGACGCTGGGCAACACCGAATCTGTGTTGTTCATCAACAATAATCAGACCCAGATTATGAAAAGTAACATCATCCTGAAATAGAGCATGCGTACCTATTGCCAGCTGAGCAGTACCATCTGCCAGTTCTTTCCGTGCTTCATCACGAGCTTTTTTGCGCATACTGCCTGAAAGTCTAGCAATCCTGATTCCTAAAGGTGAAAACCATTGTGTGAATTTCAGATAATGTTGTTCAGCCAGAATTTCTGTGGGTGCCATGACCGCTACTTGAAAACCGGCTTCTATTGCAATTGCAGCTGCCAGAGCACAAACAATAGTTTTACCGCTGCCCACATCTCCTTGTAGTAAACGGTGCATCGGGTGTGTCTGGGCTAAATCATCAGTGATTTTAGCAAGAGCACGCTGCTGAGCTTCTGTTAAGGTAAAACTCAGATTAGCCAGTAAGTGCTCACTAATATGGCCGTTACCAGTTAAAGCTTTTGCATGCCCGTTTAAGCGTTGCTGGCGTGCCAGCCTCATGGATAACTGCTGAGCCAGCAATTCATCAAATTTCAGCCTTTGCCATGCCGGTAAAGTACCTTCATGTAAATCACGCGCAGTGTACTCTGGTGGCGGAGAGTGCAGAAAAATCAGGCTTTCCAGCAGGGGAGGTAATTGTAACTGCTGTAATAAGTCAGCCGGCAGTGTATCATCTGCCGGCAAGTGCTTAAGTGCAGCCTGAATCAGCCGGCGAAGGGCAGGCTGGTTTAGTCCGTTAACGGTGGGATAAACCGGAGTAAGGCTTTCTGCTAGTCCTTTATCAATATCAGTGCGAATTTTTGGGTGCACCATCTCATCGCCAAAAAAACCATGTCTGATTTCACCCAGAGCCCGAATCACATTACCTTCTGCCAGTTGTTTTTGCTGATTAGGATAAAAATGCAAAAATCGCAGGTACAAGACATGTCCGGATACATCCTGAACTTGTACTACCAGCTGTTTACGCGGACGAAATTGTATTTGCTGATGAATAACAGTCGCTTCAATCTGTACCGGCACCCCGTTCTGTGCATCACCAATCGGCGTAATATGTGTCTCATCTTCATAGCGTAACGGTAAGTGTAAAGCCAAATCCCATATATTAGTAATATTGAGTTTGGTCAGTTTGGCAAGCGTATTGGCACTTACTGGAAAGGGAAAATCAGCAGTAGACATAGTGACAAACAGTAAAAGCATATTACAACATGGTTACGATAGCATGTTTGCACATATAGCGCTAATCTGACCACTTTAATCATATTTAAATAATTGGTCAGAATATCAAATTAATACACTGTGTATTTTGATTAAAAAATAAACCCGCTTCGCTATCCAGACAGCGAAACGGGTACTCTGACAGAATAAATTAATCTTGTCGCTCTACCTGTGTTACATCACGTACAGCACCGGTATCAGCACTTGTAGTCATGGCTGCATAGGCACGTAAAGCAACAGAGACATGACGCTGACGTTTAACGGGTTTCCATGCACGAGCACCGCGACTTTCCATTTCTGTGCGGCGTTGTACCAACTCTGCATCAGATACAGCCAGATGTATCCGGCGTTCAGGAATATCAATTTCGATAATATCTCCTTCCTGTACCAGCCCGATATTGCCGCCTTCAGCAGCTTCAGGAGAGGCGTGACCAATCGAAAGCCCCGAGGTGCCCCCTGAAAAACGACCGTCTGTAAGCAGAGCACATGCTTTACCCAAACCTTTAGATTTCAGATAACTGGTCGGATAAAGCATTTCCTGCATTCCGGGCCCGCCTTTGGGACCCTCATAACGGATAATAACCACATCACCAGCTACTATTTGATTACCCAGAATGGCTTCAACAGCCTCATCCTGACTTTCAAACACCCGGGCACGGCCGGTAAATTTAAGGATACTGTCATCTACACCAGCCGTTTTAACTACACAGCCGCGTTCAGCGAGATTACCGAATAACACAGCCAGACCACCGTCCTGAGAATAAGCATGCTGTTTATCACGGATACAGCCATTTTCACGATCCAGGTCCAGAGAAGGCCACATCGCGTTTTGTGAGAAAGCCTCAGTTGAACGGATTCCGCCCGGTGCAGCGCGATAACGTTGTATTGCCTCAGTATTGTTCTGATTGCTTACATCCCAGTGCTTAATCGCATCTGCCAGTGTAGGCATATGTACAGTATGTACACTGGTATCTAGTAAACCGGCATGATTAAGCTGGGATAAAATGGCCATAACACCGCCGGCACGATGCACATCTTCCATGTGATATTTCTGTGTAGCCGGAGCCACTTTACACAGGCAGGGTACATGGCGGCTTAACTGATCAATATCAGCCATTTTAAAATTAACACCGGCCTCGGTCGCAGCTGCCAGCAAGTGTAATACCGTATTGGTAGAACCACCCATAGCAATATCCAGACTCATAGCATTATTAAAAGCTGCCTTAGTTGCAATACTGCGCGGAAGCACACTGGAGTCATCCTGTTCGTAATAGCGTTTGGCTAATTCAACAATACGCCGGCCTGCTTCAAGAAAAAGTTCTTTACGTAATGCATGAGTAGCGAGTAAAGAACCATTACCTGGTAAGGATAAACCCAGAGCTTCAGTCAGACAGTTCATTGAATTAGCTGTAAACATACCTGAGCATGAACCGCAGGTAGGGCAGGCACTGCGCTCTACTTGTGCAACTGTTTCATCGCTGATTTTATCGTTACCAGCCTCAATCATTGCATCAATCAGATCCAGCTTGCGGATTTGTTGCTCACCATTGGTGGCTGCAATTATTTTACCGGCCTCCATTGGACCACCGGAGACAAAAATAGTCGGAATGTTCAGGCGCATGGATGCCATAAGCATTCCTGGAGTAATTTTGTCACAGTTGGAAATACACACCAGTGCATCAGCACAATGTGCGTTGACCATATATTCCACACTATCCGCAATCAGGTCGCGTGAAGGCAGACTATAAAGCATTCCTTCATGCCCCATAGCGATGCCATCATCAACCGCGATGGTATTAAATTCCTTGGCAATACCGCCAGAACGTTCGATTTCACGTGCTACCAGCTGACCTATATTATGCAAATGCACATGTCCAGGAACAAACTGGGTAAAAGAATTGGCTATGGCAATAATGGGTTTGCCAAAATCATTATCAGCAACACCTGTTGCACGCCAGAGCGCACGTGCACCGGCCATATTACGCCCATGTGTAGAAGTTTGTGAACGGTATTGTGGCATTATGCATTCCCTTGTATTGGTTTTTATCTGTAAATGTAAAACAACTGCCAGCATGGTACGCAGGCAGTTGATGTTTGTAAACTTAGAACTGAGTTGATTATATAATTTTAACAGGTTAATTTCAGACAACACAGAAATTAATATAGCTGAAACGACATATCAGTATGTAATATTCTCAAGTTATATATAATTATTTTTTTATGACAATTGTTTTGGCCAAATAATCTTGGAAAGTACGACAATTCGCCTCTGTTCTAAACAACATTAAAAAGCAAACAAATGTAATTAAATAGTTACATATTTGCTCAGTAGAATTCTCATTAAGATTGAAAATTTTAATCAATAAGTATGAAAAAGTACTGATAATTGTATGAAACAAAATTTCACGAATTAGTACAGTACCGACAAATCCCGGATTGCGTCCGTCAAGGTTAATAACTTTAATTTTCATCAGGCGCTTACCAAAGGATTGACCAGTTTTACTCATCATAATCCATTGTGCTGTGATAAATGGAATTGAAGGTATTAAAAGACATATGGTTAAAGCTATGTCATCTATATGCATAAGTTTAGGCTGGGAACCCTCGTGAAATATATATAGCCTAGTACCCACATAACAACAGACTAAAAAAAATGCAAGGTTAATTATATACGCAGCACTTCTTTGCCATGGAGTGGCGAGTTCAACTTCTATTTCCGAATTGTGAAAATCATCATAATCATAATTATTCTTTGAAAAATTCTTCTGAGAATTGGGCATAGTGTATTTCCTTAAAATTTGATAAAAAAGTATTAAAGGAATGTATTGTTGCTCAAGCATTAGTCGTAAGTACTTTTTATAAATGACAAATTTAAATAAGATTAAATTATAAATAAGTTAAATATAGTAAATTATTTTATTTATTTCTCTGTTAATTCGTCAATCATTAGTTTCCCAGATTAATTTTTCTATTTATCATGACAAAATATTCAATCAGAGAATTTTAGCAGAAATTTTAATAATATATATAAATATTTCATTAATTATTTTAAATATATACAATTTATATTAATATTAAACAAGATAAATTTATTTGAGGTTAGCATGAGTAAAATACAGGATTTTACAAAAATACAAGGTTTGTATGAAAAAGATGATATTTCTACACAAGATTATGTTGCTGCAACTTCATTACAACGCATAATAGCAGGTATGATCAATATACAATTATTTCTCGCTCCTGCAATTGTCATGTATATTGTTTTACATATTCGTGCTTATTCGAATATTTTTTTTTATATTACTCTTGCTTGTATTATATTTTTAATAATTCTTCCGGCCTGGCAGTGTTACTGGATGCGGACACAAGGGCAGTCTATAGGTAAAAAAATAATGGGTATCAGGGTAATACACCTTGATAATAGTTCGCCTGATTTTTGGACTAATGTAATAAAAAGGGAGATCATTTATTATTTATATTTATTTTTTCTTGTAATAACTATTTTTTATTTACCAGATCTACATAATGAGGATTTTTGGAATTTTTTCTTACTGACGTTGCTTAAGCTATGGTCATCAGTAACAACACTTCCGTTATTATTTATCATTCTTTTGGTAAATATATTCAATTTAACGTGTCTATATCGACTACTTTCAGATAAATTTTTATCTATCACTTTACAGGATAAACTTGCAAAAACCAAAGTAGTACAAAATATTTCAAAATAGCTTTATAAAAAATATATTAATATTATTTGAGTAATTTTAAATTTAGTCAGCCTCAAGAAATTTTAATTTTTCCTGAGGCTTCTTAGTTATTTAATTTTTACAACGATTGTATTAGCTAAAAAGTCTTGCAGTGTACGATAATTTGATTTTCTTATAAATAACATAATTATACAAATAAAAAGAAATAAAGTTGAAAATTCAGTGAATATGCATAAAATCCTATATAAATAATTTAAAAATTTATAAATAAAATTCTGGTAAACTCCAACATTTTTAGCGAAATCCATTAGATTGGGTGGCACATCTATTATTATTATTAACATTGTAAAAAGGATAAGAGTAATGAATGTATAAAAAATTTCACGGACTAATACTACATTGAAAAAGCCAGCTTTCTTACCATTCTTTTTAATAACTTTGATTTTCATTAATCGCTTACCAACAGATTGACCTGTTAGACTCATTTGTATAAATTGAAACACAACATAAATGAGTAAAGGTAATATGATATATAAGAATATTCGTAATGGTTGATGTACACCTCCCTCAAACTCATCATCCATAAATAAGAATGAAAAAATAGATTCTATTGGCTTATCAGTTCTATAATTTGCAAAAAACCATAATTCAAAAGGATTTATAATATTTTGTGAATGATTCGATTCATAATCAGTTTGAAAATTGTAAACATGTAAAGAAATGTAAAATATAAAATAATAAATTGCATAATTAATTAGATATGCTGTAACTCTTTTCCATGGCGGAGCCAGTTCAACCAGGCCGCCTTTTTCTGTCATTAAGAAATTATGTTTATCATTTAATGCTGAAGATTGTTGAGTACAGGACATAAATTTATAAATCTCTTAGTGTGAAATCAAATTCAATATGCTTATAAATCAGCAATGTTTAAGTTAATTTTTATAAAAAATAATATTATATATTTACATAATATTATTTGATAATAATATCAGAATTTATTTATATTTCATTAGATTTATTTGGTAAATATGTTTTTTTTATAAATAAAACAGATATTTTTAAATAAAATATCTGTTTTATGATGTAGCTAATCCGTTTTTATATCATGCAGATGTTCTCAATTCAGCCGAGAGTTTATCCAGAATACCATTAATGAATTTATAGCCATCGGTACCACCAAAGGTTTTAGTAATTTCGATAGCTTCATTGATGATTACTGGATGGGGTGTTTCCGGCATGGCAGAAAGTTCATGGCAGGCCATCAGCAGTACAGCCCGTTCAACTGGATTAAGCTCATCTTCGTGGCGGTCCAGCAGAGGACGGATCCGTTTCATGTAATCACGCTGATTGTTATAGGCACCAAAAAATATCTGGGTAAACAATTCTTCATCAGCTTTGGCGAAATATTCATTATCACGGATATTCTGCGCAATAATAGCAGCTGATTCTTCGTTATTCAGTTGTGCCTGATATAAAGCCTGAACAGCAAACTGACGGGCACGACGACGTGGTGTAATCATTGACATGTATACAATGTCCTTGTTTAATAAATAATCAATATTGAATTTTAAGCAGATTGGCCATTTCTACTGCCACTATAGCCGCTTCACTGCCTTTATTGTGCATACGTGCCAGTGCCTGAGCATCGTTTTCGGTAGTCAGTATAGCATTGGCAATGGGTATATTGTGATCCAGACTAACTCGGGATACACCTGCGGCGGCTTCGTTGGACACCAGCTCAAAATGATAAGTCTCACCGCGGATAACCACTCCGATGGCCACCAATGCATCAAATTTGCCGCTGTCAGCCATGCTTTTTAATACCAGAGGTACTTCTAAAGCACCCGGTACAGTAGCCAAAGTTATATCGCTCTCTTTAACCCCCAGTTTAATTAAACGGCTGCAACAGGCTTTGACCAGCTCTGCTCCGATAGGATTAGTAAAGCGTGCCTGTACAATGCCTATACGCAGGCCAGAGCCGTTATGTTCCGGGGTGATGGTATTCATTCAGTTTCCTTTTTTCATCTGTTACGTCTCAAGCACCATTGCATTGTCCGGAATAAAATACTTATATCACAGACACACAAGTATTTATGCTTAGCATTCTGATTTTACCGAATTTGCCAATAGGGTGGAATGTTTAAACTGTTTTTTTCTGTTTGTGTCTGGGCTTAAGTGAGCCCAGATAAATGGCCAGTAAGGTCAGTGCCGTACCAGTCCATTGCACAGTATTTATCGGTTTATTCAGCAAGAAAAAATCGATCAGAATCGCAGCAACAGGTTCACTTAATAATAATAAACCGGTTAAAGTCAGTGACAGCAACGGTACGGCATAAGCAATTAACCCCCAGGCAAAACACTGCATGACCACACCATAAATCATGATCAGAAGAATATCTTTTGTGTTAGTAGGCCAGAAATGACCTGAATCAATGAGAATACTTGGCACAATTAATGCACCGACTGCTCCGACACTGACCAGCAGCATTAGCGGAAATAATGCAACCGGCTCTGCCAGATGTGCCTGACGAATACATGCCATAGAGGCAGCCATTGCTGCACCGGAAATCAGACCGATAAAAATACCATAACCACCATGTGAATTGTGTCTGAGTTCAGGGTGGGCGATCAGTAAAATGCCGATTACAGACAATATCATGCTGAATAGTTGTAATTTGCTCTGTCGTTCGCCGAAGAAAAACCAGGCAATTGCCGCCAGAAAAAAAATCTGCATACTGTTGAGCAGAGTAGAAATTCCCGGACCTACTGCATGAATGCTTTCATGCCAGAATGCCAGATCAAAACCTAAAAATACACCTGATAGCATACAAAACCGTTTTGCTTTATTGCTTTCAGGCAGTTTCTGACCAAAATAGCGACTTAAAATCAGAAAAACGATACCACCAATGAATACACGCCATAATGCAATGGCATAAGAACCAATAGATACAAATTTAACAATCAGGCTGCCGAGTCCGAAAACAACGCAGCCGAAAGTTAAACCGGAAGCAGCCCATTTTTGCGGGGTCAGTTGCATTAGATACCATCCTTAAATAACAGCCATTACAATAGGCTGTCGGAAAATACCCGATGCCGATGTTCAATGGCAACAGATAATTCAGACAGCCTGAGGTGGGGTATTGTATTTAATTGTGTTACTAAAATATATACTTGTTTAGTAAAGAATTATTATCGGGATGGTTCTTCAAACCCGGTAACTTCCAGACCAAATCCATTCAGGCCGGTAAAGGCAGAAGGCTTACCCATTACCCGCATGCGTTTGACTTTTAAACCAGCCAGTATCTGAGCACCGATACCATAAGTTTTACTATCCCACTGTCTGGTCTGATGAGTGCCTTTGGGTAAGGTGCGGTCTAATAAAGTGGCTCCGGTTTCAGTACGGTGCATCAGTATAATTATACCGGCATCAGCTTGCTGTATACGTGCCATAGCTTCAGGTAGTGGCCATGTATGCAACTGATCCGGTTGCAGAAAATCCATGGCGCTAAATGGTTCATGTACTCTTACCAGCACTTCACCGGCAGTTTCCGGATCGCCTTTAACCAGTGCCAGATGGGTTTCACCGGATAATTGATCAACATATACATGCTGAGTAAAATCTCCCCATGTTGTATGGATAGTATTTACTCCCAGTTCTTCTATCAGACTTTCGTGACGGCTGCGATATTCAATCAAATCAGCAATAGTGCCAATTTTAATATCATGTTTTTCAGCAAAAACCATTAGCTCTGGCATACGGGCCATAGTGCCATCGTCATTAATGATTTCACAGATAACGGCTGCCGGAATCAGGCCGGCCAGTTTGGCTAAATCAACGCTTGCCTCAGTGTGTCCGGTACGAACCAGAACACCGCCTTTTTGTGCACGTAATGGAAAAATATGACCCGGCTGGACAATATCTTCTGCTTTGGCTGTAGGGGAAACTGCTGCCTGTACAGTATGGGCACGGTCTGCTGCGGAAATACCGGTAGTAATACCATGTGCTGCTTCTATGGAAACCGTAAAATTAGTACCATACTGAGCGCCATTATTCTGTGTCATCAGTGGTAAGCGGAGGCGATCTACTATTTCTTCTTCCAGAGGCAGGCAAACCAGACCCCGGGCATATTTAATCATGAAATTGATGGCTTCAGGTGTGACAAACTGTGCAGCCATGATTAAATCACCTTCGTTTTCACGGTTTTCTGCATCAGTAATAATAACCATTTTACCGGCTTTTATGTCGGCAATAATTTCAGGAATGGTGGCAATACTCATGATAGTAAACAACGCTCCCTTAATAAAATAAAGGTTATTTTACTCTGGATTACCGGGACTGGTGCGCTTTTATCTTAGCGTTATTCGAATGCCGGCTACGAAATTACCGGAATAAAAAAATTAAAATAAACAGATTAAGCTGCAATATCATTAATCAGGCAGGAAATTATATAAATAATAATGATTTTTTACTCAAGTTACAGAATAGGCAATGAGATAATAAAATTTTACTCGCAGGCATTATTGATGAATAAAAGATGAGTCAGTCGCTTGCTTTATTTATTCAGGTACTGGCAAGTTGAATTTTTGAAAAAGGTAAGCTCCAGTCAGTTAGTGAATTTTTCTCACAAAACTTGCCAACTTACCAACAAAGATTATTCTGGCAGTCATAAGATTGTACAATCTGCTATAAAGCAGACTCATAAATTAATTCTGCATGTTCAGATTAAAGTGGAAATTTTTTGAAAGTAACGACAGAATGGTATGGTAAATAATGTTACGCGGTATATAAAAAGATGTTTATAAAGGTTTCTGCTTATTGATTGCATGAGCATATGGCGGAATATCTCAGTAAGATGTTTTGAAAACAGGTTGATTGTAGAAGAGTGGATAAATACAGACTTGGAGGAATAGCTTTTATCATCGAGATAAAATAATATTTAATTATATTTTCTATTCTTTTAATTAAATACCTTATAGATAAGAATTTTTTTTAATCAGCTGCACTTTATGGAAAACAGTTTCGGGAAGAAAATTCGAGCCAGATTTTACCTGATAGATATCTATAGAAGCCAGTAATTGGCTCATTTGATTTAATCCGATATCAATATTATTTCTGAACTTTAATAGTATAGATTTTTTAAATTTGCTTCCCGTACACATCGTGCCGTAAGCTATATCTGCAAGCTCAATGGTAATTGTCCCAGTCATTTCTTATTTATATAGTCAGAATAAATAAATCTTATAATTACAAAAATAAAGTATTCGATAAATTTGTTAGCTATTAAATTCAATTTTTTATTAAAAATTTTATTCCAGATATAAATTTATGTGAATAGGATTGTATTGCCTTAAATACCTTATGAATTAAACTTAGAAGACATAATATTATATATCAATTGATGTCTGAATATATGTATGTATTTAAACAAATTAATCTAGATTTGTCTGAAATAATAAAAAATTAAATTGTAGTTTTTAGAATAAAAATAATATTGAAAATCTAAATTATTAAAGTTATAATTTGTTTATAAATGTAAAGAAAAGTTTATTTATGAAAATATAGGAATAGTAATGAGCTCTTTTACTCCAACAGTATTTTTTTCGCGTTTATGTTCTTCTTTAGCAATTATAATTTGCTATGGATATCCAATATTGTTGTATATCGGATTAATTTATAAAGATAACAAAAATAATGATTTAATTCTACTTTTGTTATCAGTCTACTTTATACTTACTATACTTGTTTTAATGATTTTAGGATGGGCTCTTAACTGTAAATCAAATATTTGGATTAAGACAGTTGTCATCATCGCGTCATGTTGTGCTATTCCTCATTTATTATTCAGTTTGGTATTTCTGCTAGGTATTTTCTGCCTCCCTTTATACATATTTACTTATTACCTAGCTTATTGGTATTTGAAAGGTGGTGCAAATTACCAGCCCACAACAAAGCCAAAGAGAATTAGATTAAAGGTAATCAGCTAAAATATGTCATCAATAAAGTTATAGTATGATTTAGTTTTTATATTTAAAAAATATCTATTAAAAAAATATAAAATATCAGTAGGATAACTGGCCATGAAATATTTCATTAATTAAAACTAATTGCCACATCTGCTCGTATTGAGTTTGTTAAATAAGTTAATAAATTTAATAAATTTAATAAATATATTGTATTTTAAATCAATATTATTACAGAGGATAACTATTATGGATAAAGAATATACTATGGCTACATTTCTACGTCGTTTTATTATCTCTGTCATGTGTCTGATTATAGGGTTACCATGTTTCTTTCTAGGTATTGTAGGTGAAAATGAAGCATTTCCGTTTTTACGTTTATTGCATATTATGCCTATGCCGGAAAATATGAGCGGTAGTGAGGTTTTTTATTTCACATTGGGAGTAATGGCTTTTCTAGCCACAGTAATATTATTAATTATGATGTTCGGATGGATATTTGATATTTCTACTAATCGTTTTCTGAAAATATTGGTGCTTATTGGCTTTTGCTGTGGTTTTCCTAACACTATATTGTGTTTGAGTTTTAGTGACCTGCTAGGAATAGGATTATTGATTTTACCTGCAACAATATTATCTATATATCTGTCACTTTGGTACTTTAATATTTATGATAAGACTCAGTTTAAAGATAAAATTAATAACTTATAATTATTTATAGCCGAATATTTTGAAACTGATTAATACTTATTTGGATAAATAGTAATCAGTTTCTGTATATTTATATAACATATTTTGTATATAAGCAAATTTATAATTAATTTTTTACTTTATTTATATACTGTTGCATATATTTCTGCGCGGTATCAACAATTGCCTGTGTCTGAGCATCCACTTCGAGATTGATGCGATCATTTACCTGACAGCTTCCAAATAAAGTCCGGTTCATGGTTTCGGGAATCAGATGAACGTTAAATTCAGTAGTGGTTACCTCGCCGATGGTCAGGCTGCAACCGTTCAGCCCGATAAAACCTTTAGTAAGGATATAAGGGGCTGCACTTTCAGGGAGATTAAACCAGACAGTACGATTATCAGGGGTGTCTTCAATTTTACTAATGGTGGTCGTAGTAAAAATATGACCACTCATAATATGACCGCCAATTTCATCCCCATAGCGTGCAGCCCGCTCAATGTTTACCGCATCACCTACTTGTAGTTGTCCTAAATTGGTTTTGGCCAGACTTTCCGCCATGACATCAAAACATACTTCATCACCTTTAATAGCTGTAATGGTCAGGCAGCAGCCATTATTGGCAATAGAAGCACCGATAGTCAGGTTGTCACAGGCTCCCTCAGGGAGACGTACCTGTATTGTGCGCAATTGTTCATACTCTTGAATAGAGGTAACGGTACCTAAACCGCAGACAATTCCTGTAAACATTTATAATCCCTTTAAACAGATCAGGCAGATTGTGTATGTCTGGTTTTTGCAGCCTTTAACCGGGCTTCTTTGCGAATGGCTCCTTCCTGAAAACGGCGAGCCTCTTCTTCGCTGGCAATACATAGCGGCGGTACAACTGTAGGTTTGCCGTTTTTGTCTACAGCAACCATGCTGAAATAACAACTATTAGTGTGACGTGCACTGCGATGCTGGATATCCTGTGCTTCCACGCGAATACCAACTTCCATAGAAGTTCGGCCGACATGGTTAACTGACGCATAAAAAGTAACGAGTTCGCCCACGTGAATTGGTTCTTTGAATATTACCTGATCAACTGATAATGTTACTACATATTCGCCAGAATAACGACTGGCACAGGCATAGGCTACCTGATCCAGTAGCTTGAGTAAATCTCCGCCATGTACATTTCCGTGAAAATTTGCTAATGCTGGAGTCATAAGTACAGACATGGAAAGCTGATGCTGCGCACCTTGCGGTGGTAAAGGTGTAGGTTTCATGGAATAGCCTCTGATGTGTATTTCTGTATTAATTATTGTCTTTCTATGAAGACTGATTGTTATTATAGAAGCTATTGATAGTTATAACCAGCGCCGTCTGTAGAAATAAATTAATAAGCTAATAATTATAGTCGCCATAAGACCGAGTACCACAAAATAACTATAATGCCAGTGTAATTCAGGCATGTTATCAAAATTCATCCCATAGATACCGGTAAGGACATTCAGTGGCATGACGATGATAGTGATAACGGTAAGCATGCGCATTTGTTCATTCAGATGGTTTGACTGATAGGATAAATGCACATCCATCATGCCCATTACAGTATCTCGTGCACTGTCGAGCGTTTCCATTAATTGCTGGGTATGGTCATACACGTCAAGTAAATAAACATGGGTGTTCTGACTGAACATGGAAAATTCTCCGTGTACAATTCGGCCGACAATATCACGGATAGGGGAAAGGGTACGGCGCAGATTACTGGCATCACGTTTTAACTGGTGGATCAGAATCAGTAAGTTTTTATTACTGTTGCTAAACAGGCGTTTGTCTACACCTTCAACCCGATTATCGAATTCATCTACAGTAACGAAATAATCATCAATGATACGATCCAGCAATGAATACGCCAGAAAATCAATTCCTTTGCGGTAGATATCGCTGTAATTATGCTGAATATATTTACGGATAATATGCAGTAATCCGAGCGGTTCAAACTGGAAAGTAATAATATAATTCTGACCAATGATGATATAAATCTGGTTATATTGCAGTTTTTGTTTTTTATAAACAAAAACTCTTGCGGCTACAAACAGATAATGTCCGTAGTCTTCAATTTTCGGACGCTGCTTGCGACTAAGCATGTCTTCCATGGCCAGTTCATGGATATTAAAAGGCTGTAATAGCTGATGCAGCTGTTCGTTATCAGTAATACCAATCAGGTGAATCCATGTAAGACAGTCTGTATCAGGTGCCGGTATGTTTTTACTGCATATATCATCGCCGGTGAAGCTATGATTGATTAGTTGCTTTTCTTTAATCCGGATAATAGTCATGGATTGTGCCGGCATGTTGCTGACATTGCTGCGATGTACCAGACTAGGCAGATTATGGGTCTGAGCCAGTTTGTTACTGGAAACATTCGGCGTTGTACTCATGGGACATCCTTGACTGATTTCTGGTTTACATGGCTTTGATTTCTAACTGTAATCCAATTTTCTGCCATAAAACAGATTCCTGCAATAAGACACTGTCAGTAAGCGGATTGTGTTTTAACCATTCTTTACCCAGGCTGATGGTCAGTTTCCTTAACTGTTGGTCATAGTGAATGTCACAATGATTCACCGGTATCTGAATGTCTTGCCGTGCACGGCAGAACAATGCAGCCAGCCGTAGTGACAATATACCCAGCCAGAGCATTTCCTGCTGACTGAATTCGGCTATTTTCCGTAGGTCGCCGCGCTGTCCTAATACCATTGTGGCCAGAATATGCTGTTCTTTACGTGAAAAACCGGGCATATCAGCCTGATCGAGAATATAGGCTGCATGCTTATGAAAACCAGTATGGGAAATATCCAGACCAATTTCATGTACCAGCGCAGCCCAGTGTACATATTGCTGCCATTGTTCCGGATGATCAGGAGAGACAGAGGCGGACAGATGATTGAATATCATTTGAGCCAGCACGGCTACCCGTTCTGCCTGGATGGTGTCAACATGATATCGCTGCTGAAAATCAGCTATAGTCTGGTTGCGCATATCATCACCAAGTTGTCGTCCGATCATGTCGTAAAACACACCATCCCGCAGTGCGGCATCGGTTACTGTCATTTCGCTGATATTCAGTTCGGCAAAGGCGGCAATCATTACAGCCAGTCCGCCGGCAAAAACCTCTGTCCGGTCTGATTTTAAGCCTTCCAGTTTGGCTTTTTTGGTGCTTCCGGCTGCAATAATATGATTGGCAATTTTGTGCATTTGTGTTGCGGTAATTGCATCGATGGTTGTGTCACCGGCTGCAATCACATCGCGAATAGAGCGGGCAGAGCCGGAGGTACCAATAGCGTGATGCCAGCCAATATTTTTGAGTGCGACGGAAATACGCTGAATTTCTGCCCGTGCATTGTTGACTGCGGCCTGAAAATTTTTATGGTGTATTTTACCGCGCGGGAAGAACCGCATACTGTAGGAAACACAGCCAAGATTCAGGCTTTCAGTAATGGCAGGCTGTAAATCCTGTCCGATAACAAATTCAGTAGAGCCGCCACCAATATCTATTACCAGCATGTTTTCACCCTTAGGCGGTAAGGTATGAACCACACCGGTATATATCAGTCTGGCTTCTTCGCGTCCGGCAATAATATCAATCGGAAAACCCAGTCTGGCTTCGGCAAGCGGTATAAATTGGCTGATATTTTTGGCAACGCGAAAAGTATTGGTTGCAACAACTCTTACCTGATCAGGATTGAAACCACGCAGCCTTTCTCCAAATCTGGCCAGACAATCCAATGCGCGTTGCTGAGAATCCTGATCAAGATTTTTTTGTTCGTCCAGTCCTGCTGCCAGCCTTACCATTTCTTTGATGGAATCAATAACCTGTAAATGGCCGTTCTGATTGTGGCAAATCTGGAGACGAAAGCTGTTAGAGCCTAGGTCTACAGTAGCGAGCATGTCTTGCGTGGTCATAATAAATATTTTTTAGTTCAGATAGGCATAATGTTACCGTATCCCTACCACAACTGCCATGAAAGGCTGTTTTACCAAATGCTGCCGGCGAAAATGATACACAAGTAACAGTGAATTTTATTTTTGGATAAAAATAAAAAGAGGAAATTTGTGATTGAATGTACTTAAGTATTTTGGCAGAGCTGAATACTTTTCACTTTACGTCCAAACAAATATAACCATCATTTACCAGTTTAGTTTAAAATAAGTGAGATCCATCATACAGACAATAATAATTTTCAAATTATCATGCTTGTTAGTTTTTTTGGAAAATCATGTTTTGACTAGTATATGAAAATAAAATTATTAATTAATGATATTAGAGGCTTCAAATTAAGCCCCAATAAAGGTGTTAGTTTTTATATTGAAGATGATAATACAAAAATTCTAATGGATTGTGGATCTGAATGGAGTGAGAATTTAACTCTAAATAACATAAATTATATAGTTTTATCGCACGGTCATTATGATCATTCTGGTGGAATAAAACATGTAAATATAAATCAGGATGCATTAGAAAAAATAACGCTGATAGCGCATCCTGATGCATTAGAAAAAAGATATGCCATCAATCCATTAAAAACTCGATCGGATGGCAGGTTATCTTTGGAAAAATTGAAAACAAAATTTGATATAAAGTTAACAACAGAAGCTCTTTGGTTAACAAAAAAAATGGTATTTCTTGGTGATGTTGGTGGATGCAAATTACCCACAGGAATTATTAAAACTGATAATAAAATAAGGTTAGACTATATTAATGATGATTCTAGTTTAGTTTATTGTTCAGAAAAGGGATTAGTCATTATTACCGGATGCAATCATGCTGGTTTGAAGAAACATATAAATAAAGCTATCAGAATAACTGGGGATAAGAGAGTTTATGCAATAGTTGGTGGATTACATTTTAATGGGCTTTCGGTATTAAAATTACCATTCGTGCTTAGAATTTTAAAAAAAACAAATACGACTAATTTTTATACATGTCATTGTACAGGTAAAATTGCAGAAAAAATATTAAATTCAAAAAAAATGTCTACTGGTGATATATTAGAGTTTATATAATCTATATTTTGTCTTAATGATAGTGTTGTTATGTTAAAAACTTTAAATATGTGATGGCTTGTTTGTCGACCAATATCATAGAAGAGACATCTGCCCACTTTTTTGGCGAAGATCGCTTAACACTAGGATATAGGTGTATTAGTGAAGTCATAGAAAATGACGACATGATGTATTACTCTCTCAAAAGAGAATAAATGGGCAAGAAATGGTACAAAGGGTATACTAATCATATTTGCAAAATTGAATATGAAAATTTTTTCATTCTTAAAGACTTAACATTTGCTATTATGCTGGCAGATTGCAGAAGTGTATAAAGCTTGAGTCAGCTAAAATCCGGATACAATTCAGACCGCTTTATCCCACAGATAAAGCGGTCTGAGAATCAGCTTGAGACTAATATTTTACAGACTGTAATACATTTCAAATTCAAGCGGATGTGGTGCCATACGGATGCGTTTTACATCATCGCTCTTGAATTCAATATAGCTGTCGATCCAGTCCTGACTGAATACGCCGCCACGGGTTAAAAATTCATGGTCTGCTTTCAGTGCTTCCAGTGCCTCTTCTAAAGAAGCACATACGGTTGGTACCAGAGCATCTTCTTCCGGTGGTAAATCGTACAGATTTTTATCTGAAGGATCGCCCGGATGAATTTTATTCTGGATGCCGTCCAGTCCCGCCATTAACAAAGCGGTGAAAGCCAGATAAGGATTAGCGGTTGGATCCGGGAAGCGAGCTTCGATACGGCGGGCTTTTGCACTGGCAACGTACGGAATACGGATAGAAGCTGAACGGTTTTTGGCAGAGTAGGCCAGTTTAGTCGGGGCTTCAAAATGCGGTACCAGGCGTTTGTAAGAGTTGGTTGACGGATTAGTCAGCGCATTCAGTGCTTTAGCATGTTTAATGATACCGCCGATGTAGTACAAAGCCAGATCAGACAAGCCGGCATAGCCGTCACCAGAAAACAGATTTTGTCCGTCTTTCCAGATAGACTGATGTACATGCATACCGGAACCATTATCACCCAGAATAGGTTTTGGCATGAAAGTAGCAGTTTTACCAAAGTTGTGCGCTACATTCTGGATGACATATTTCATATCTTGTGTCCAGTCAGCACGGCGTACCAGTGTATTGAAACGGGTACCGATTTCCATCTGACCGGCAGTGGCAACTTCGTGGTGATGTACTTCTACCGGAATGCCGATCGCTTCCAGTGTCTGGGTGCAGGCAGAACGTAAATCCTGACCGGAATCAACAGGTGCTACAGGGAAATAGCCGCCTTTAACGCCCGGGCGGTGTCCGGTATTCTGACCGTCATATGATTTACCGCTAGACCATGCGGCTTCTTCAGAATGAATTTTATAACGGGTACCGCTCATATCGGTTTGCCATTCTACGCCGTCAAACACGAAAAATTCCGGTTCCGGACCAAAGAATGCAGTATCACCGATACCGGTTGATTTCAGATAAGCTTCGGCACGTTTTGCGATGGAGCGCGGATCACGGTCGTAACCCTGACCATTGGCCGGATCGATAACATCACAGGTTAAAACAACTGTGGTGTCATCATAGAAAGGGTCAATAAATGCTGTCGATGCATCTGGTCTCAGAGTCATATCGGAAGCCTGAATTCCTTTCCAGCCGGCGATGGAAGATCCATCAAAAGCCTGACCGTTTTCAAACCATTCTTCAGGGTCTTCCAGCACAATTCTGGCTGGCACGGATACGTGCTGCTGTTTGCCTTTTGTATCGGTAAAGCGCAAATCAATGAATTTGGCATCATTTTCTTCAATCAGGCTAACTACTTTTTTTATTGACATATTTAAGGCTCCCATTAAGGTCTGGAGAGTGACAAACTCTCCGGCAAGTTAAAGTGATTCTGCCACATTCAATTTGTAAAAAAAACGCATTGATGTAAAAAAAGCCGGTTTTTTATAATGGATTAAATTAATTTATTTAAAAACATGTTGTTATATATATCTATTTTGGTTTATATCAGAATTTGTGAACTATCAGATTTAGTTATTCAATACAGAAAAATTTAATAAATCAAATACCGTCAGGAAATAAAGAAGAGCCAGGTTGATGTATCAGGCAAAATATTAACGGTAAATAAAGGGCATTATTTCAAATTTTCTTATGTAATTGATTCGGAATGCTGATATTTGAATCGAATCGTATTGATTTGTTTCAGCCCGTAAGTTATCTGTTAACTCATAATTAACGGGCTGAAATTGATAAATATTAATTATTTATTTGATTTTTCCGTATTTTTTCAAAATTGCTAACAGTTGATCCTGTGGTAGTGCCTGAACCAGATTGTGGTCACGACCTTCCATGGTTTCAGCTGCACATAAAGCATTTAATACTGCTTCTTCAACTGCTTCTACTGTGGCAATATAAAGTGGATCAATAATTTCATCGCTCAGCATATCAATTTTGCTGATGCCCAGACTGTAAGCATTTTCATTAGCGGTAGAGAAAGCCAGAAAAATGTCGCCGGAACCGTTATCACCATAAGCGCCAAGTAAGCCGATGCCAATAGGGACACGTTTGGTGAGTTTACTCAGTTGCCAGGGAAGTAACGGGGCGTCGGTAGCCAGAATCACAATGATAGATCCTGTTCCCGGTTTGGGGGCAAAAGTATTAATTACTGGCATGGTTTCAGGGCCAAATTCATCTTTCAGCGGAATACCACAAATTTGAAAAGTATCGCGCATACCATGGTTGGCCTGTACCAGTACACCCAGAGTAAATTCACCGGCTTCTGTGCTTACTATACGTGATGCGGTGCCGGTACCACCTTTGAAATCATGGCAGATCATGCCGGTGCCACCACCGACGTTACCTTCAGCAATGGCACCTGCGTGTGCATTATTTAAAGCCTCAAGTGCATGTTCAGGCCTGATATGAAAACCATTGATGTCGTTTAATAATCCGTCCCATGTTTCGCCCACTACCGGATAAAAATATCCTACGCCGTCAACAGGCTGACCATTGTTAACATATGGAAAATAAAAATGATTATCTATCATCCATTTGCTGGTGGTATCGCGAACAATACCTACGCTGTTAGTATTGGTAATGAGTACCGGACCATGCATTAAACCTGAATCATCCAGCCAGTGTGTGCCGGTTAATTCTCCATTGCCGTTTAAATCATGCCTGCCGACGAATACAGCACTACGTTGTTTACCTCTGGGCAAAATAGCGGTTACACCAGTACGGGCAAAGGCTGAACCCGGACCTGTATATTCATCCGGTGTACCATAGATAACGGTACTGTAGCCAACTTCAATGCCGCATACATCGGTTATCGCATTGTTTTTGCCAGTGGTGCCGGTTAGAGGAATTCCTAATTCCCGTGCACGTTTCTTAGTCATAATATTTCTCCTTTTTACATGTATCATGTTGTTTATCTTGATTATATTGTAAATATCAGCTTTTGCAGCATTTTTACAATAATTGTTTGAAATTACTGGTGGTGTACGGCTGCTGCTCTTTTTTTGCTTTAAGAGCGGTAAGTAATGCCTGGTAACGACTGCGGGTCAGTGGATAACCAATGGCACACAGTGCAGCAATAATGCCGGCTAATGCATGAATCCATGTGTTTAATTCCAGAATAGCCTGTTGTGCCAGTGGTGGCTGAATAATGGTTTCCTGACCTGTGGATGATATATATCCATGTTTCTCCAGATAAAAACCAATAAACCAAATGGCCAGTGCACTACCGAATTTTTGTAAGAATGACATTAGGGCTGTAATTGCTCCTTCTCTTCGTTTGTTGTTAATAAAATCATCCAGCTCACTAATGTCGTACATCATGGAATAATATATAGTCCAAAAATAACTATTACCAAGTTGCAGCAGAATTAAAAAAATTATCAGCATAGTTCTGTTAGGAAATCCGCAAAAAAAGAATACGCCTGTGCCTATTGAGCTGATGAGCATAGACAGATAATAGACATTTCTTTTATCAAATTTCTGCGCGGTATAATTTACAGCGGGAAGCCAGGCAAGAGCCAGTAAGCTGTAAATCAAAAAACAGATCGCAGCATCTTTTTCGCTGTATGCCATGTTGTTTAAGAATAAATAATATAAGGCTCCGGTACTGAGCGCGTAAGCAGCCGACCAGAAAAAAACTGATGCGCCAAGAAATTTACTTGATGAAAGACGCCAGATTTCAATCATATTACTGATAACTTCGCGAATAAAAGCCAGAAGCCGGTTTCTGCTGTGTATTCGGCTTGTTTTTTGCCGGACAGGCAGTTCATAACCACGAGTCAGAAACCAGCAGGTGAGTCCGCTCAGTAAAGTCAGAACAGCAAATATCACACTCACGCCGTGCCAGCCGCTGCTGACATTGAATCCATGATCTACAATCCATTTAACAATCAGCGGCGGAGCGGAAGAAGATACAAGAACGGCTGCATTAAGTGCATAACCCGCCCATACCCGAAGCGAAGTACGTTCATCAAAGTTATTGGTCATTTCTGCACCTAAAGTGTAGAAAGGTATGACGTAAATTTTGTAAGCAGACCAGAACAGAATGGCAATTATGGTGAAATAAACCGTTTTCTGATTGGTGCTGAGAGATGAAATATCAGTATAGAGCAGTAACAATAGCAGGGTATATGGCAGAATAGCTGCCAGCATTAATGGTCTGCGCCGCCCCCAGTGTGAACAGATATTATCTGAAAACTGACCGACCAGCGGATCAGCTACAGCATCCCAGATAACAGCAATCAGAACAATGGTACCTGCCTGAGCAGCAGGAATGCTGGCAACGTTTGTCAGAAAAAAAAGATAAAAAACATAAAAAAGATTATAGGCGAGTGAATCAGCCATTTGTCCGATGGCATACCCCAGTTTAACGTGTAAGGGTAATTTATTGAATGTGTGAAGAGTGACAGGCCGGCGAGTATGCATGATTCATCCTGATAAAAACTATATCAATTGGCATTGCAATATGCATTGCATAAAAATTTTTGCTTCAGATACTGGCCTGATATCAAATTATTTTTTGAACGTGCTGATTGATTAAATGCCAGCTGATTGATAAGTAGTTTTGTGTTTACCTGGATGTAGTCAGGTTTTATTACAGCTAATCGATAATCCGAAAATTAAAGAGTAAGCGTGGGTAAATCATACGGTAAATTGAAGTTAAATAAAAATAAATTTTTACAATTGTTGCTAATTTGTCTGGTTTTCAGGCTAAAAAATTAATTTTATTCAGGCAGAAGTTTATTTAGCGGCCAGATATGCATGCGTATCAAAGCCAGCGTCTGCTTATCATGAAAGAAAAATTAATGGTTTTATGATAGGGTTTTGTCTTTGACCAGTGTAGTCTGGATAATGGCAACAGTTATTTACATAGCAGAGGGGAGTCAATGAGTATATTTGCAGTATTGGGTAATCCTGTAGCGCATAGCCGTTCTCCGCAAATTCATCAGGCTTTTGCTGCTCAGCACGGTCAAAAGTTAATTTATGAGCGGCGTCTGATTGCTTTAGATGATTTTGCTGCACAAGCCAGAGAATTTTTTAAAGCTGGTGGAACCGGGGCTAATGTTACTGTGCCTTTTAAGTATGAGGCTTATATTCTGGCTGATGTGCTGACTGAACGGGCTAAAGCAGCAAAAGCTGTTAATACCTTATTCTGGCGCAACGGACAGTTGCTGGGAGACAATACTGACGGTATTGGTCTGGTGCGGGCAATTGAAGAATTATTGTCTTTTTCTCTGAGTAATAAACATATATTACTGCTAGGAGCGGGTGGAGCAGCGTGTGGTGTCATTCAGCCACTTTTACAGCAACTGCCGGCTTCACTGACCATTGCTAACCGCTCAGCAGAAAAAGCGCAGCTGCTTGCTCAGGAGCATAATGTAAAGTGGTGTGCGGTAACGCAGATAAAACCGGAATATGATGTCATTATCAATGCTACCTCAGGTAGTTTACACGGGCAGAAATTACCTGTGTCTGCGCCAGTACTGGCCAGAGCGCAACTGGTTTACGATATGATGTATTCGGCAAAACTAACCCCTTTTTTGCTTCAGGCTCATGAAGCAGGGTGCCGGCATCTGGCTGATGGTCTTGGTATGCTGGTAGCGCAGGCAGCAGCCTCATATGCATTGTGGCATGGTTTTAATCCTGATATCCGGCCGGTAACCGAGCAGATACGTAAAGAAATGGAACGGTCATGAAAATCGTGCGTAATTTGTTAATTGTACTCGTTACGCTGTTTTTGCTGTTTAATGTTTATATTTATGGCAGTCTGTTAATCTATCGGACAGTGGCACCGCACCGCACCATGTTTATGTTGTTACGTATGCATGAGCTGGTTGAAACCCGTCCGGATACGCAGTTGAATTATCAGTGGGTAGCTTACAACCGTATTTCGCCAAATCTGAAAAAAGCGCTAATTGCTTCAGAAGATGCGCGTTTTGCCGAACATGATGGTTTTGACTGGAATGGTATCCGTACGGCAATTAAAAAAAATGAACGTCAGGGTAATATTAAGGCTGGCGGGTCAACCATCAGCCAGCAGCTGGCTAAAAATCTGTTTTTATCTGAAAGTCGCAGTTACTGGCGTAAAGCAGAAGAAGCAGTGATTACTTCGCTGCTTGAAGCTACAACCAATAAAGACCGGATTTTTGCACTATATCTGAATGTTATTGAGTGGGGATATGGGGTATACGGTGCCGAAGCGGCCAGTGAAACGATTTATGGACGAACCGCCATGCAGTTGTCTCCGCAACAGGCAGCCAAACTCGCTGCGCGTGTACCCAGGCCGCTTTATTACATTGATCATCCGCGAGATAAAGAAATTCGCCGTAAAGCCAATGTAATTTTACGGCGAATGGGTTCTGCACAATTGCCGGATAATGACCAGTAACTGCAAAGAGTATTGGTTAATTAGTCACTCCGGATTAACCGCGTCGGCGTAAATCTTCTACTTCATCCAGTAATTGCAGAATCAGTGCAGTGGCACTCGCGCTGGCATCAAAATCACGATGAATACGCCATGCACGGCGGGCAATAGCCATATGATAGCCACTATAGCGCGCCAATTGCGGTTCCTGTGCAACAGGAATAACGCTTTCAGCAATCAGGCTTAATATCCAGTTACTCTGATTGTCACAGGCACGAACCAGATCATCAAAGCTTAATTCAATATCTTGTTGATTTTTATTCATTCTTCGCTCCTGTTATCAAACATGATTCTGGGGTTTAAAACCGGCATAATGCGTGGCAAGTGCCTGCCATGCGGCACGGTCTGCTTCATTACTGGCTTGTGGCAGCACAATATTTATCAGCAGATACAAATCACCGGCTGCTTTTGCCGGTATACCTTTACCTTTCAGGCGCATTTTCTGCCCGTTGTGGCTGTTGGCAGGAATATTGACACTCAGTTTGCCGGCCGGAGTAGTAATATCTGTTTTACCGCCTAATGCAGCAGTCCAGGGAGCGACGTTGATACGCTGGTAAACATCTTTACGGTTCTGGACATATAAATTATCCTGATTACGGAAACTGATTTTTAAATATAAATCTCCGGATGAACCACCGTTAAAACCAGGTAATCCTTGACCGCTAAGCCGGATTTGCTGACCTTCAGTAATACCTGCTGGAATTTTTACATTGAGTGTTTTACGCTCATAAGCCATTTGTCCCTGAGCATTCAGTGTAGGCATATCCAGGGATAAATTACGCTGTGCTCCCTGATAGGCTGCGGCAATATCAATAACCAGCTCAGCATGCTGGTCTTCTCCGCCTACCGGACCGCTTCGGCGTTGTTGAAAGCCTTGTCTTGCACTGCTGCCGAAAGCAGAGAACAAATCGTCAAAACGAAAATCGCCATTGCCAAAGGGGCCGTTCTGGCCAAAGTGACTCGGGTCAAAATCATACTGCTGATAACTATAATCACCCTGGCTGCCTCCAGCCTGCCGGCCGCTATGTCGGAACGGGTTATCCAGCATTTCATCATATTCAGCCCGTTTTTCCTTATCATGTAAGGTTTCATAAGCAATATTGATTTCACTAGTTTTAGCTACGGCATCAGGATCTTTACTTACGTCTGGGTGATATTTGCGAACCAGTTTACGATAGGCTTTTTTGATATCGTCTTCGCTGGCCTTTCGATCAACACCCAGAATTTCATAATAATTGCGTTCAGCCATATTTTATCCTTTGCTGAAATTTCTATTCGTTTTCAAAATACTATTTAAATCAAAATAAGGTCAAATAATTAAGATTTAAAGTGCTTATTTTGGGTAGTAAAAACAATTAATAAAATGTATATTTGTGTTTTAATTATAGATAAATAAAAATGAAATGATTAAATTTTGAAGTCTGAAAGAAATTAAAACTTGATTTAATAATGCGGTAAAGAAAAATTGTAATAATCCAGCTAATATGATATTGATTAGATTAAATAAATTATAAATTGAGATTGAAAATAACAAAAAGTGAAATAATTTTATGGGATCAATTTATGATAATTGTTTAACATATAAACTATAAATAAAATTCTAAGAAATTAAAACTAAGATAAAAAATAAAGAAAATCTCATTTGTCTGAATAAAACTGATATTGATAACTTGATTTAGGTTTGGTTGTTTAAAGCAGCGAATAAACAAATATGATTACTCAGTAATAGCGTTTGTATAAAATAAAATTTATTTGTTAATAAATGTCAACTAATGTGCAGAAGTTCAAAAATAATTCCAATTCTGAATTTATTAATAAAAAATAGTTTTTGTTAATGATAATTACGTATTTGGTATTAATATAACTTATTATATTTACTTTTGTTTTATCTAATTACCTGTTTTTGGCATAGTAAAAATCATTTACCACGTTCTGATAAACTTTCTGTGATGATTTGTTTACTTGTTTTAAATCAGAAAATTGGTGTAAAAATACATTGCTGTTTAGGTATTACGCTGGTACGATTTAAACGAAAATACAGTATGTTGCATCACAATAATATATGCTTTTATTCAACTAAGATTATGCAGATTTATTGTAAGTTGTTTGAATTTATTTGTATTTCTTTTAATCAATTTGGTAAAGCATCTGGTTAATAAAGAAAATGATAAATGAAATAGCAACAACATAAAGTGTTTTGTTCATGACTCAATCCCAAATGAAAGAGGATATTGCTATGTCTGCTGACTTCCATGATCAAGATATCGATCCGATTGAAACCCAGGAATGGCTGGATTCGCTCAGCTCGGTGCTGAAAGAAGAGGGACCTGAACGTGCGCATTATTTAATGGAAAGCCTGGTGCGCTATATCCGCCGCCGGGGTATTTATATGCCGTTCAGTGCCACAACAGCCTATCTGAATACTATTCCTGTTGGTAAAGAAAAAAAATCACCGGGTAATCATGAATTAGAGCACCGAATCCGATCACTGGTGCGCTGGAATGCAGCAGCACTGGTATTAAATGCCAGCAAAAAGAATCTTGAGCTGGGCGGGCATATTGCCAGCTTCCAGTCTTGTGCTACTTTATATGATGTTGGTTTCAACCACTTCTGGCATGGTAAAACAGATAATCAGGAAGGCGATCTGGTATTTTTCCAGGGTCATAGTGCACCTGGTTTCTATGCACGTGCATTTGTTGAAGGCCGTTTAACTGAAGAACAGATGAGTAATTTCCGTCAGGAAGTACATGGTAATGGTCTGTCTTCTTATCCGCATCCATGGCTGATGCCTGACTTCTGGCAGTTCCCGACAGTATCTATGGGTCTGGGACCAATCCAGGGTATTTATCAGGCTC
The DNA here is from genome assembly GCF_013346865.1 of Snodgrassella sp. ESL0323. Lineage (NCBI taxonomy): Bacteria > Pseudomonadati > Pseudomonadota > Betaproteobacteria > Neisseriales > Neisseriaceae > Snodgrassella > Snodgrassella sp. ESL0323. Next base: position 143,657 of record NZ_JAAEDT010000012.1, read on the forward strand.
GTTTGCTGAAATATCTGGAATCCCGTGGTCTGGCGAAAACTCAGGGTCGTAAAGTATGGGTATTCTGTGGTGACGGCGAAATGGATGAGCCGGAAAGTCAGGGCGCAATTGCACTGGCTGCCCGTGATGGATTAGATAACCTAATTTTTGTTGTTAACTGTAACTTGCAGCGTCTGGACGGACCGGTACGCGGTAACGGTAAAATTATTCAAGAACTGGAAGGCAACTTCCGCGGTGCCGGCTGGAATGTATTGAAAGTAATCTGGGGCAGTAAGTGGGATGCATTGCTGGCCCAGGATAAAGATAATCTGCTGAAAAAACGCATGGAAGAATGTGTTGATGGTGATTATCAGATGTATAAATCACAGAATGGCGCATATGTGCGCGAACATTTCTTCAATACGCCTGAACTGAAAGCCATGGTGGCTAATATGTCAGACGATGAAATCTGGTCACTGAACCGCGGTGGTCACGATCCGCATAAAGTGTATGCCGCTTACTATGAAGCCGTTAATAATCCGGATGGCCGTCCTACTGTAATTCTGGCCAAAACCATTAAAGGTTATGGTATGGGTGCTTCTGGTGAGGCGCAGAATACTGCTCACCAAGCTAAGAAAATGGATATGAAATCTTTGAAACAGTTCCGTGATCGTTTCCAGATTCCGGTAACTGATGAAGAGATGGAGCATACTCTGCCATTCTTCCGTCTGCCTGAAGACAGCGAAGAAATGAAATACATGAAAGAGCGCCGTGCTCAACTGGGTGGCTTCCTGCCTTACCGTCATCCTGATTCTGAGCAACTGCCAATTCCGCCATTAAGTGAATTTGAAGCTCAGTTGCAGGATAGCGGAGACCGTGAATTCTCTACAACAATGGCCTTCGTACGTATTCTGAGTACACTGCTTAAAGATAAAAATATCGGCAAGCGGATTGTGCCGATTGTGCCGGATGAAAGCCGTACATTCGGTATGGAAGGTCTGTTCCGTCAGTATGCTATCTGGAATCCAAAAGGTCAGATTTACACTCCGCAGGATCACGACCAGCTGATGTTCTATAAAGAATCTAAAAATGGTCAGATTTTCCAGGAAGGTATTAATGAGCCGGGTGCAATGAGCTCATGGATTGCTGCTGCAACAAGCTATTCCAATAATGATTGCCCGCTAATCCCGTTCTATATTTATTATTCAATGTTTGGTTTCCAGCGTATCGGCGATCTGGCCTGGGCTGCCGGTGATCAGCGTGCCCGCGGCTTTATGCTGGGTGGTACATCCGGTCGTACAACTCTGAACGGTGAAGGCTTGCAGCATCAGGATGGTCACAGCCATATTCAGGCTGAGCTGATTCCGAACTGCATTTCCTATGATCCGTCCTTCTCTTATGAAGTTGCTGTCATTATTCAGCATGGTATGCAGCGCATGTATGTAGACCGTGAAGATGTGTTCTATTACATCACTCTGATGAACCAGAACTATAAACATCCGGCTATGCCGCAGCGTGAAGGAATCGAACAGCAGATTCTGAAAGGTATGTATCTGTTGCAGGAAGGTGGCAGCGGTAAACTGAAAGTGCAGTTAATGGGTTCCGGTGTTATTTTGCAGGAAGTGATTGCTGCAGCAGAACTGCTGAAACAAGATTTCGATGTTGATGCCAATATCTGGAGTGTGACTTCATTTAACGAACTGTACCGCGATGGTATTGATATCGAACGCTACAACCGTCTGCATCCGACCGATACCCAGAAAGTACCTTATGTGACTCAATTACTGTCTGGTCATGAAGGTCCGATTGTGGCTTCAACCGATTATGTACGTCACTTTGCTGACCGTATTCGTGCTTATGTACCACAGGATGTGTTCACAGTTCTGGGTACAGATGGCTTTGGTCGCAGTGATTCCCGTGACAATTTACGTGAGTTCTTTGAAATCAACCGTTACCACGTGGCTGTAGCTGCTCTGAATGGTCTGGCTGATGAAGGCAAGATCAGTAAACAGGTAGTACAAGATGCTATCAATAAATATGGTATCAAGGCTGATGTAGAACCGAGCTGGGCACGTTAATAAACCCAATGCCTGAAGTTCATTCGGATTTCAGGCAGGTTTTGCTGGCTGTGCAAGCTAATGATTGTCGGACGCAGGCTTAAGCCTGCTGTCATCAAAGGACATAATGATGAGTCAGATTGTAGAAATAAAAGTGCCTGATATCGGTAATTATACTGGTGTCGATGTTATTGACGTGGCGGTCAAAGTTGGCGATAGCATTGCGGTAGACGATACCCTGATTACGCTTGAAACAGATAAAGCCACTATGGACGTTCCTGCTGATAAGGCTGGTGTGGTGAAAGAAGTTTTGGTTAAAGTAGGTGATAAAGTATCTGAAGGTAATGTGATTGTGAAAGTAGAAACTTCTGCTGCCGCAAGTGAATCTTCATCTGCTGGTACCACTACCGAAGTTCCGGTTAAAGCAACAACTACCGAAGCAGCCGGTACAGCTGCTCAGTCTGTTGCTGTGAAAGTACCGGACATCGGTAATTTCTCGAATGTTGATGTAATTGAAGTAGATATTAAGGTTGGTGATGATGTGGCTGTTGATCAGACACTGGTTACCCTGGAAACTGATAAAGCGACGATGGATGTACCGTCTACTGTTGCTGGTAAAGTAACGGCTGTACATGTAAAAGTTGGCGATAAAGTATCAGAAGGAAGTGCTCTGATTGAAGTGGCTGTTGCTCCGGCAAGTGCTACTGCCGCACCGTTAACGCCGGAACAAAAAGAAGCTTCTGAAATCAAAAAACAGGTTGCTGCCACACCATCTGCTGAAAATAATGAATTACGTGCCGAAATCAAAAGCCATGTACCTCAGGCTTTTGGCAGCTCTGATATTGATGAGAAAAGTTTTGAAAAAGCCCATGCCAGCCCGTCTGTACGCAAACTGGCTCGTGAACTTGGCGTTGATTTAGGACGTGTAAGTGGTAGTGGGCGTAAAGGACGCATTACCCCTATTGATCTGCGTGAATTTGTTAAATCGGTTATGCAGAAGGTTGAGCAGGGTGGTAGCGGTGCTTCTCTCGGAGGCGGGCTGGATTTATTACCATGGCCTAAAGTAGATTTCAGCAAATTTGGTGAAATTGAAGTTAAAGAACTGTCACGAATCAAGAAAATCTCCGGTCAGAATCTGGCTCGTAACTGGGTAATGATTCCTCATGTTACTTTGCATGAAGATGCAGACATGACGGATCTGGAAGCTTTCCGTAAACAGCTGAATAAAGAATGGGAGCGTGCAGGTATTAAAGTATCTCCGCTGGCTTTCATCATTCTGGCCTGCGTGAAAGCATTACAGGAATTCCCTGAATTTAATTCTTCGCTTGATGGTGATAACCTGATTCTGAAGAAATACATTCATATCGGCTTTGCCGCTGATACGCCGAATGGTCTGGTTGTGCCGGTTATTAAAAACGCTGACCAAAAAGGTCTAAAAGAAATCACGCAGGAACTGGCTGATATGAGTAAGCGTGCCCGTGAAGGCAAGCTGAAACCTCAGGAAATGCAAGGCGCTTCTTTCACCATTTCTTCTTTAGGCGGTATTGGCGGTACAGGCTTTACGCCTATTGTTAATGCACCAGAAGTAGCTATTCTGGGCGTTTGTAAATCACAAATCAAACCGACCTGGAATGGTAAGGAATTTGAGCCGCGCTTACAATGCCCGCTGTCCCTGTCTTTTGACCACCGTGTGATTGATGGTGCAGCCGGTATGCGTTTTCTGGTATTTATCAGCCAGCTGCTGGCTGATTTCCGCCGCGTATCTCTGTAAGTTTTTAAATAACAGGCTGCCTGAAAACAGATTGGTTTCTGGCAGCCTGTATACATGAAATACAGGCAATTACTGTTGTATCTGATGCAACAGTCAGGCAAAAGGTAAGACCATGAGCTTAATTGAATTGAAAGTACCGGATATCGGCAATTATAAAGATGTCGATATTATTGCGGTAGAAATCAAACCGGGCGATACCGTTGCGGTAGATGACACACTGATTACGCTGGAAACAGATAAGGCTACGATGGATGTACCGGCAGAAATAGCCGGTGTGGTGAAAGAGGTTAAAGTTAAAGTTGGTGATAAAATTTCTGAAGGTGGTGTGATTGCAGTAGTAGAAGCTGCTGCTAAACCTGCAGCAAGTGCTCCTGCGGCTGAAAGTGCACCGGTAGCAGCACCTCAGGCAGCCAGTTACTCCGGCAGCAGTGATGCTGAGTACGATGTTGTTGTACTTGGCGGCGGCCCGGGTGGATATTCTGCGGCTTTTGCCGCAGCTGATGAAGGCCTGAAAGTTGCTATCGTGGAACGTTATGCAACTTTGGGCGGTGTTTGTCTGAATGTTGGTTGCATTCCATCCAAAGCTTTACTGCATAATGCAGCTGTAATCGATGAAGTTAAAGAACTGAAAGCCAATGGCATTGAGTATCCGGCACCAAAAATTGATATCGACCAGTTGCGCAGCTACAAGGAAAAAGTAGTAGCGAGAATGACCGGCGGTCTGGCCGGCATGGCTAAAACCCGTAAAGTTGATATTATTCGCGGTAATGGTCGTTATATCGATCCACATCATATTGAAGTCAAACTGACTTCAGGTGAAGGACGTGTTGAAACCGGTGAAACCAAAACACTGGCTTTTAAAAATACCATTATTGCTGCCGGTAGCCGCGTAGTTAATTTACCGTTTATTCCTGAAGATCCGCGCATTGTTGATTCAACAGGCGCTCTGGCACTGAAATTTGTGCCGGAAAAAATGCTGATAATCGGCGGCGGTATTATTGGTCTGGAAATGGGTACAGTGTACAGCACACTGGGCGCACGTTTGGATGTAGTAGAAATGATGGATGGTCTGATGCAGGGTGCTGACCGCGATATGGTCAGAATCTGGCAGAAGAAAAACGAACATCGTTTTGATAATATTATGCTGAATACCAAAACCACAGCTGTTGAAGCTAAAGAAGATGGTATTTACGTGACATTTGAAGGTGCTAAAGCTCCGACACAGCCGCAACGCTATGATTTGGTTCTGGTTGCAGCCGGTCGTGCACCTAATGGCAAGCTGATAGGCGCAGAAAACGCCGGAGTGGCCGTTACAGATCGCGGGTTTATTAATGTAGATAAGCAGATGCGTACTAATGTACCGCATATTTTTGCCATAGGTGATATTGTGGGTCAGCCGATGCTGGCGCATAAAGCTGTACATGAAGCCCATGTGGCTGCTGAAAATTGTGCCGGTCACCAGGCGTATTTTGATGCACGTGTTATCCCTGGGGTGGCTTATACCAATCCGGAAGTTGCATGGGTAGGCATGACAGAAGATCAGGCGAAAAAAGATGGGGTGAAAATCACTAAATCCGTATTCCCCTGGGCTGCTTCCGGCCGTGCCGTAGCCAATGGTTGCAGCGAGGGTGCTACTAAGCTGATTTTTGATGCTGACAGTGGGCTGATAATCGGTGGTGCAATTGTTGGTCCGAGTGCCGGCGATATGATTGGTGAAATTTGTCTGGCTATTGAAATGGGTTGTGATGCAGATGATATCGGTCGCACCATCCATCCTCATCCGACGCTGGGTGAATCAATAGGTATGGCAGCTGAAGTCGCTATGGGTACGTGTACTGACCTGCCGCCACAGCGTAAAAAGTAAGAACTAAAATTCTTATGTTACAGGCTGTCCGGTTATCCCGGATAGCTTTTTTATTGGATGAAAAAAGGTAAATTCGGAAATAATTGATTAAATCAGCTGGTCTGAATTGAATAATATTTGCAAAAAAATATCAGTATCTGATACGTAAATTACATTTAGACATTCCAGTACAGTGCTTATTCGGTTATTATCAAAATAAATATGCTGATAAATCACTATCCGTGTATTGCTGTGAGCTTATATTTTATTAATCAGTATGAGTACAATTGAATGAATATGAACAGCAAAACCTCTTCTGGTATTGCACCCTGGATTATAGGTGGGTTGGTGCTGCTGGCAACCATCAGTCTGTTTATAGGACTAAAACCGATTTTAATGCCTTTTGCCGCAGCCGGAGTACTGGCCTATATTTTAAATCCGCTGGTAGTAAAACTGCATAGTCTTAAGATTTCCCGCTCGCTGGCAGCAATGTTGGTGATGTTTCTGGGACTGAGTGTTATTGTGATTTTGCTGCTGATTGTGATACCGATGCTGATTAATTTGCTGGACAGTATTTATGAGAAACTGCCTGCTTTTCTTGACTGGGTGCATCACAGTCTTGTTCCATGGCTTAATCAGACATTTCATATCCGTATCCGCTGGGATGCGGATTATATGTCCAAGTATGTAGCACAATGGATTCAAACTCATAATGCCAGTATTAAAGATGCCGCTTCAAAAGTTTTACCTGTAGTATGGCAGCATAGCAGTGGTATGGTAGAGTGGGTGACCAATCTGCTGTTACTGCCTTTTCTTTTATATTATTTTCTGCTGGACTGGAATCGCTGGACCTCCGGTATCCGTCATCTGATTCCGCGCCGTGCCTTACCTACTTATAATCGTATCGCTACCAATATGGATACGGTATTGGGCGAATTCCTTCGCGGCGAATTGCTAGTAATGGTAATTATGGGCATGGTTTATGGTCTGGGGCTGGCATTGGTAGGGCTGGAATCCGGATTTGCCATAGGTATGGTTGCCGGTTTACTGGTATTTGTGCCTTATCTGGGTGCTTTTACCGGTTTGCTGCTGGCCACGCTGGCAGCATTGTTGCAGTTTGATGGCTGGACAGGACTATTACTTGTCTGGGGTGTATTTGCCATTGGTCAGTTTCTGGAAAGTTTCTTTGTTACTCCGAAAATTGTGGGCGACAGAATTGGTCTGTCGCCGTTCTGGGTTATTTTCTCATTGATGGCATTCGGGCAGTTACTTGGTTTTGTCGGTATGCTGCTGGCGTTACCACTGGCTGCAATATGTCTGGTATTGATTCGGGAAGGAACTCAGGCGTACTGGAGAAGTGATTATTTCCGTAAATTGCCGGAAAATAGCATAATCAAGGATGAAAAAACACAGCAGGACAAGTAATCTTGGCTTCTTGTTTTTATATGTTGCCTGCTGAAAAAACAACACCGGTACTTGCATTTATGCTGTGAAGTCATTAAAATTCTGCGTTTCATGATTTGTATATGTATGTTAGGAGATATTGATGGCCAATAGTGCACAATCTCGTAAGCGCGCCCGTCAGGCACTGAAACAACGTGCCCATAACGCTAGCTTGCGTACCGCTTTTCGCACTGCGGTTAAAAAAGTATTGAAAGCCGTTGAAGCTGGTGACAAAGCAGCTGCTCAGGTTACCTACAGCGAGAGCGTTAAAGTGATTGATCGCATTGCTGATAAAGGTGTTTTCCATAAAAATAAAGCTGCACGTCATAAAAGCCGCCTGGCTGCCAAAATCAAGGCTATGGCTGCTTAAGCTGATTTTTGTCATTGCATGAGACGATTCTCATGATTGCTATTATCACGAGGCTGTTTCCATTGTGGGCAGCCTTATGTTCTATCTTTGCCTATTATAATCCTGCCGTTTTTATTCCTCTGAAATCTCATATCTCTGAAATGCTGATGCTGGTGATGCTATCCATGGGCATGACGCTGAGAATTGAGGATTTTACCCGAGTATTGAGGCGTCCGGCGCCTATTGCGGCAGGTATTGGTCTGCATTATCTGATTATGCCACTGGCGGCATGGCTGATTGCCAGATTGCTGAACATGTCACCAGAATTGCAGGCAGGAATGGTGCTGGTAGGATGTGTGGCCAGTGGTACTGCTTCGAATGTGATGGTGTTTTTATCCAAAGGTGATGTTGCACTGTCTGTCACAATCAGTGCTTTGTCTACTGTAGTGGGCATTTTTGCTACGCCACTATTGGCAAAACTTTATATAGCTGCATCAATCGAAGTACCTGTCGTAAATATGCTCAGGGAAATTTTGCTGATTGTTGCCTTACCTATTGCTATAGGGGTAAGCATTAATTATTTTGCGCCGAAACTGGTAAAAAAAATTATACCTTCACTACCACTGATAACGATGTGTATGATTATTATTGTGCTATCAACTGTGGTGTCATTAAGCAGCGATAAAATCGGAATAAAAACGGTAATTGTTGTTGCTGGTGTGATTTTGCATAATGCTTTAGGGCTGATTGGCGGTTACTGGGGTGGACGGTTGTTTGGTTTTGATAAATCCATCTGTCGCACACTATCTCTGGAAGTAGGGATGCAGAATTCTGGCCTGGCAGCAGTATTGGGATCTGAATTTTTTGGTTCGATGGCTGCTTTACCGGGCGCAATATTTTCATTATGGCATAATATTTCCGGTTCATTTCTCGCCAGCTACTGGTCGGGAAAGCCTACAGGTACAAGTAACGACCATGTGAAACGTGAAGATGTCAGTTTACATTAATTTGATATACCAAAAAGCCCGGTTATTAGTCCGGGCTTTTTTATTGAATAATGCTTTGCTGAATTAAATATACAGGTATTGATTTTGTATGTATATAGACGAAATTTTGTATTTTAGGATGTGCAGTCAGTACCTGGCATTATAATCAGTATTCATCTTCGTCAGGCAGCGAAGTATCAGCCCACGCCTGCCGGATAGCTGAGTGAATAATATCCATACTAAAACCGCGGTAAGCAAGAAAATGCATACATTTATGTTTTTCTTTTAAGTCAGCGGGAGGCTGACGATATTTTTTTTGCAAAACAGCTATAGCATTATTTATCTGTTGTTCTCTGTCCGGTAAATAATCTGCAATCAGAGCTGCATCCACACCTTTTTGCTTCAGGCTTTGCTCTAAACGCAGATTACCATGCAGCCGGCTTTTACTATTGATATAAGTTTCCGTATATCGCTCATCTGATTGCCAGTGCTTTTGTGCCAGTTCATCCAGTAATGCTTCAAGATTGTCGTTTTCATCTGCATAAGGATGCAGTTTACGTGCCAGCTCAACTCTGCTGATTTCCCTCCGTGCCAGTATGGCAATGGCACGGGCACGTAAACTGATTTTTTGCTTCATGCACGGATTTCGCTGTTAGCATGAAGACGTATGCCATCATCAATCTGAGGCAGATGATCAACAATAATGTCCGGTTTAGTCTGTGTGTTTTTTGCCAGCTGTGCCATATCTGCATAACCCCATGTGACGCCACAACTTAAAGCTCCGGCTGCTTTAGCAGCCAGAATATCATTAGCAGAATCACCAACCATCAGTAAATTTCCGACGGGTACGCCTAATACTTCTGCTGTATGCAATAAAGGCATAGGAGAAGGTTTTTTTTCAGCCAGTGTATCGCCACCTACAACCAAACTGAATGAATCAGCCAATCCAAGCTCACATAATAATTCCACTGCCAGAATTTCATTTTTATTTGTGATTACTGCTAAAGGCAAACCACGGGCACGGAATAATGCCAGTGCGGTTTCTACTTCAGGATAGGGGCGGGTGTGAACACTCAAATGAGTACGGTAATAGGAAATGAAAGCAGTAAATCCCTGTGTCCAGATTGCTTCATCCACCAGACCGTCCCGATTACCACTGAGAGCTCGGTGTACTAGGCTGGATAAACCGTCACCTACATAGGTAGTCAGTTCAGATTCTGGCAGTGATGACAGTCCTAGTTCCGCGCGCATATGATTGGCAGCAGCACATAAATCGGCGATTGAATCGACCAGGGTACCATCCAGATCGAATGCTATGGCATGAATATCATTCCATTTCATGATTGGCTTATTGATTGGGTAAAAGACATGCTTATTTTATCATGTTCAAATAACCAGTAAGGCTGCCGGTAGCAGTATATTTACTCTGTTTAGCAATTCGGAATTATTTAGGTTCAGACATAGCCGGATAAAACTACAGGCAATTAATCCGGTTGTAGTTAGTTTATAACTGGCTGAATGGGATCACGGCTGAATATATAAGCTATATGCTGTTTAAACTTTGTACCGGCATGCAGAATATTATTCGGAAATGCATGGTGATTCGGAGCATCCGTATAGCCTTGCGGTTCAAAACAGATTGCTGCAAATGGCAGAAGTGATTTACGTGCCGGTATCTGCTGCTCAGGCAGATTTTGAGCATTATAGACCACCATTACAGGTGCATCTGTTTTTACTGCCATGGACAAACCGGTATCCGGAGCACTTAAGCGCGCAACAATGTTGTTTGCTGAATTTGGTGGTAATACATAGGCCGTATCAATAATACTGCTGCCTATGGGACGTGCTGAATGAAAATCAAACGTTGCCGGTGCTTTATGAATAACACCAGTTGGTATCATATCTTTATCAGTCACGATGACTTCTTGCGGTAACAACCATAACTGATGTTCGCTAATCGTGCTTTCTCTCAGAGCCAGATTAAAATAACTATGCTGAGTCAGATTAATTAAAGTATCACGATCTGATTCAGCGCTGAAATCAATATTCAGCTCGTTATTTACTGTCAGGGTATAGCATACCTGTACATTCAGGTTACCCGGATAGCCTTCCTCACCATCGGCACTAAAAAGCTGCATGGTAACCGAAGCGCAATGTTCATCATTGTGGGTAGCACATACTTTCCACCATTTCTGATCAAAACCAGTATACCCGCCATGCATATGATGTTCTCCCTGATTAGCAGTCAGGTGGAGCAGTTCATGGTTGAGCGGTGCATGGGCAAAGCTGATGCGTCCGGCATGCCGTCCGATTACAGCGCCCAGATGGGGATTGTTGGTACGATAACTGGTGCTGGCATAATCCTCAGCATTATTGAAACCCAGAACACATTGCACAGGATTACAATCTCTGTCAGACATGATGATCGAGGTAACTATGGCACCGAAATCCATAACAGATACCTGCATCCCCTGACTGTTTGTCAGTGTCCACAATGTGGCACTTTCACCGTCTACCAAACCGAATGGCTGAGTACTAATCGTACATAATGAATGATCATTTGATTTCATTCTGTCCGGCCTCTTCATCAAGATTATGTAAGAACGCCAGTTTTTCGGCGATTTTAATTTCCAGCCCGCGAGTTACCGGCTGATAGAATGCCGGTTCATCCATCCCTTCAGGCATGTAGGTTTCTCCGGCCGCATAGGCATTAGGTTCATCATGGGCATAGCGGTATTCACGCCCGTAGCCCAGCTCTTTCATTAACTTAGTCGGTGCATTGCGTAAATGAACCGGTACTTCATTGGAAGGGTGTTTTTTGACAAAAGCACAGGCTTCGTTATACGCAAGATAACCGGCATTGCTTTTTGCCGCACACGCCAGATACAGTACTGCCTGTGCCAGAGCCAGTTCCCCTTCAGGGCTGCCAAGTCGTTCAAAAGTCTGCGCTGCATCATTGGCTATTTGCATCGCTCTTGGATCAGCCAGACCAATATCTTCCCATGCCATACGGATTATACGTCTTGCCAGATAGCGGGGATCAGCACCACCATCCAGCATCCGGGTAAACCAGTACAGAGCGGCATTTGGATGAGATCCGCGTACTGATTTATGCAGTGCAGAAATTTGTTCGTAGAAGCTGTCGCCGCCTTTATCAAAACGGCGTAATTGCGTGCCAAGACTGCCGGCAGTTAACTCTGCGCTAATTTCAGTTTGCTGCTGTGCTTGTGCGGTATGAATCAGTTGTTCCAGTAAATTCAGAAAACGCCGGCCATCACCATCAGCGCTGTTAAGGATTAATGTCTGTGCATCCGAGCTGATACTGAATGAGTGAAACTCAGGCAGGCTGAAAACTTTATTTTGCAATTGTTTCAGTTCTTCAATGCTGAGTGAGTGCAGGGTATACACCTGTGATCGGCTTAGCAGTGCCGGATTAACCTCAAAAGAAGGATTTTCTGTTGTAGCGCCTATAAAAGTAAATAAGCCGTTTTCGACATAAGGTAAAAATGCATCCTGCTGTGATTTATTAAAGCGATGTACTTCATCGACAAAAAGTATGGTGCGTTGTCCCTGTTGTAAAGCCAACTGAGCTTTTTCAACCGCAGTACGGATTTCTTTTACTCCGGAAAAAACCGCTGATAAAGGAATAAACAGAGCATTAAAGCTTTGTGCCAGAATCCGTGCCAGAGTGGTTTTACCCACGCCGGGAGGACCCCATAACAGCATGGAATGCAGATGTCCGGTTTCTACAGCAATACGCAGAGGTTTACCTGCACCAATCAGGTGTTGCTGCCCGATTACTTCGTTCAGATTTTTCGGGCGTAACTGTTCTGCCAGTGGTGGTAAAGGTTTCTGATTAAATAAATCCATAACGTGTCATTCAGTACACGATAATTCGTGTAATATATTGTACCTGATTATGAAAACTTTGCAGGGCTGGTAACCATCGGATTATGGGTATAATGCAAAAAAATATATATATAATATTAAAGAGAAAAATTGTGTTTTAGACTCTAATTTGATTAAACTGAATAAAATTTATGAATAAAATATTATTTTTACTGGTATTTATTTTGGTTGCTATAGGTGCTTTTATGACCTATGAAAAAAAGTCTAAAGTGAGACTTGTATCTGGTATTGCAGAATATATGATTAATCAGGAATGTCAGCGTCAGATTAGCCAGCCAGTAAGCAAACAAGTAACAGAATCAATTGACGTACCTGATGTAAGCAAGCAATATTGTAACTGTATTGCTGTGCATGCTAGTCGCAAACTGCATGTTAAAGAAATTGTACAAATGATCAATTCGCAGAACCGCCAGCAAAAGGTAAGTAAATTTTCTGCATCTTTTGCCACAGTATGCAGACAAAGCTTACAGCGTTATTAACTATAGCTCAAAGATGATTGAATAATCATACAGGAGAAACAATGAAATATATTAGTACCAGGGGGCAGACAGCACCAAAAAATTTTAGTCAGGCATTAATGGCGGGCCTTGCAGATGACGGTGGTTTATTATTACCACAAAGCTATCCGCATATTGATACATTTACTCTTCATGAGTGGCGGTCATTAAGTTATGCTGAACTGGCTATGCAGATTATCAGTCTGTTTGCTACTGATATTCCCAAAGAAGATTTACAGAAGATAGTCAGTAAGACATATACAAAAGAAATATTCGGAAGTAACGAAATCACTCCGGTCAGAACTTTGCATGATGGTATTCTGATTGAAGGACTTTCAAATGGTCCGACGCTGGCATTTAAAGATATGGCCATGCAATTATTGGGTAATTTGTTTGAGTATGTGCTGGAACGTGAAAACCGCTTCCTGAATATTATCGGCGCCACAAGTGGCGATACCGGTTCTGCTGCTGAGTATGCTCTGCGTGGCAAAAAACGGGTAAATGTATTTATGTTGTCGCCATATGGAAAAATGAGTGATTTCCAGCGTGCTCAGATGTATAGTCTGAAAGACGGTAACATTTTTAATATTGCTGTTAAAGGCATGTTCGATGATTGCCAGGATATTGTAAAAGCGCTGCAGAATGATCATGCTTTTAAGGCACACTATCATTTAAGTACAGTTAATTCTATCAACTGGGGTCGTATTGTTGCGCAGGTGGTGTATTACTTTAAGGGCTATTTTGCGGCTACCAGTACTAATGAACAGAAGGTTTCATTCTGTGTACCCAGTGGTAATTTTGGTAATGTGCTGGCAGGGCATATTGCCCGAAGTATGGGTCTGCCTATTCATCGCCTTATTGTTGCTACAAATGAAAACGATGTGTTGAATGAATTTTTCAATACCGGCCATTATCGCCCCCGTGATGCGGCACATACATTTGTTACTTCAAGCCCGTCTATGGATATTTCCAAGGCTTCTAATTTTGAACGCTTTGTTTATGATTTGCTTGACCATGATGGTTCTCATGTGCAAAAACTCTGGCAGCAGGTTGCAGCTGGTGAGGAGTTTGATTTAAGCCATATGCTGAATAAAATTCAGCATCAGTATGGTTTTGCTGCTGGTAAAAGTACTCATGCTGATCGTTTGCAAACCATTGCTCAGGTGTATCGGGAAGACAATGAATTGATTGATCCGCATACAGCAGATGGCGTAAAGGTAGCGCGACAGTTGCGCGAAGCCGGCGAAATCATTGTGTGTCTGGAAACTGCTCTGGCAGCTAAATTTGCACAGACCATTCATGAGGCAGTTGGAAGTAATGTAACCATACCGCGCCCTGATAATCTAGACGGACTTGAAGATTTACCACAGCATGTTACCGTGATGGATAATGATGCGGCTGCGGTTAAACGGTTTGTGGAAACACAATTGGATAAATAAAAGTAGACATAAACGTTTTTAATTTTAAAGGCCGGCATAATTATGCCGGCCTTAGTTTTTCAGGTTAGAAATTATCTGGGTTTTCCAGTTTATCTACTTTCTGTTTTAGTTCTTCAGGAGTCAGTGCAATTTCTTCACTTGGATTAGCCGCTGCAGTGGCTACTGCAACAGGATTATAGACAGAAATGTATTCTGACCCGTCAGAACGATCCTCAATAGTGTACATCACTCCGCTGCGGTTGAAACGGTGGCACTGGCGCTGATACCAGCCCCTGAACCCGGTTTTAGGTTCATTCGGGTTGTAATAGAATGCGTTGAGTATTTCCGGTAAGCCAAGGCCGCATACCACACCGGATAGCAATACACAGATAAATGTATAGCCAACCAGAATATCGCTGTATTTAGCCAGTGCCGGCATATTGGCTACAGCCAGTATCAGGGCGAGAGAGATACCACCGCGTACACCGCCCCATGACAAAATGGTAAGGCTGCCATGATAGCTTTTCTTATAAACTTTTGGGAACAACATAAATGCCAGTATGTTTCCGGCAAAACGGCTCAGATGCAGTAATACGAAAGCTACGATACCGCCGATAACCAGAGTTTTGCTCATATCAACGATAAACAGTTCCAAACCGATTAAGGTGAACAGAAATGAATTAATGATACCTTCTACAGCGTGCCAGAAATTATTAACATCATCTATTTCTTTTTTCTGTAAAACTTCCTGCCATTTATTTCCTACAATCAATCCACCGACTACACAGGCAATCGGCCCGGACGCATGAGCAAAATAAGCCACCAGATAAGAACCGGAAGCCAGCAAAGCTGTTGTCAGAATCAGTGATTCATTTTCATGTTTGCCATGCAACAGACGCAATGCGCCAATCCCGAAAATGAAGCCGATAATAACAGCAACAGCAATTTCATAAAAGAAGTTTTCAACAACACCAAAAGGTGAAACGTGCTGACCATTAATCAGGGTAAGAATAGTCATGAATACTACGATACACATGGCATCATTGAATAATGATTCACCTTCCAGTTTAACCATTAAATGGCGCGGAGTACGTACTGAGCTCAGTACACCTTTAATACCGATAGGGTCTGTTGCACCCAGAGCAGAGCCCAGTAACAGCAGCACCAGTAAAGGTACAGGATCACCAACCAGAAACTGAAATCCATAAAGCAGACCGCCGAATAACACTGAACATAACAATAAACCGAGGGTAGCCAGAATCAGAATTTGTCTCCAGTAACGCTTTAAATCAGAAATCTTAAATTTAAGAGCAGAGGAGGTCAGGATAAAGCAGATTACGCCGTTTACCAGAAAATCATAAAAATTAATATGACTTACGGCTGCCTTTAACGCCATGATATCTACATGGATAAAATGATTACGTCCGAATAAATTCATGCCCCATTGCAGTGCAAATACCAGAATGGCTGAAACAATCGGTACGCCAATGGCCTGCGGCATATCAAATAAGCGTTTATTTAATAATGTGGTGACAATAGACAGTGAAAAAATAACCGTTATTGCCTGTAAAAAAAGTACACTACCCATGCAAACAGTTTTCCTTTATTTAAGTATTGTAATAAGTTGCTGATGAATCGAATCTGTCGCAGTTTGTAGCAGGTTCCCCTTGAATCAAAACTTGCAATAATAACTTACGAATCAAATTCATCCAGTAAATCAGGTGCTGGAATAAAATAGAGACTGCCGCTTACCGGTGTACTGAAATCCAGCAGACGGTCTACGTGACCTTCATCATTTCCGGTAAACATATGCTGCAGCATTTGGCGTGTTACTGCAAATGAACGTGCATAACCGATAAAAAACGTACCGTACTCATTTTTTGACGGATGAGCAAATGCTACATTGGCACGAATAATTTTCAGTTCATTGCCTTGTGCATCATAAGCCTTACTCACGTTACTATGTGCAGTTTTCGGCTTTTCTTCATCTGAAAGCTCAATGTCATTAAAACGGCGCCGGCCAATGACTTTTTCCTGTTCTTCTACTGATAATTGCCGCCATGCCTGCATGTTATGCAGATATTTCTGAGTAAAGGCATAACTGCCGTTGCGGAATAACGGATCTTCCTCACCTACCAGAGCATATTCTGCTTTGGATACATCTTCCGGATTTTCGGTACCGTCAACAAAACCGATGATAGCGCGACCATCCAGATAACGGAAACCACTTACTTCATCAATGGAATAAGTCGCATCAGCCAGTAATTCATCAATCATTGCGGCCATTTCATAACAAATATCCTGACGATCGGCACGGATATGAAAGAAAAGATCGCCTGCTGTCGCTACGGCAGTATGTTTTTCGCCTTTAATAGCAGTAAAAGGAACCAGTTCCTTAGGCTTTGGTTTACCCGGCCGCAGTTTATCCCAGGCTTCCGAACCAATCCCCATTAATGCATTAAAATTTTCATCATGAAACCGGCCATGCATGCTGCGTACTAACGCTGAAAAACCAGTAATAAATTCGAGTACCTTGGTAATCGCTGCCTGATTATTCTGTATCCCTAACGTAATAAATAAAGCACTTTTACCCGGATAAGCTAATACTGAAGGTGTTCTGTATATTGTCATTAATAAATACTTTCCTAAACCATTATTATAATGAAATCAACGTACGTTATTAAGTACAAACTGACATGAATTTAAATATTTTTAACCATGTCATAAAAAATCGCCTGTAAATACGTTCAGCACTGTAAACCGAACCGAGTAATAAATCCGGCTTTTCTCACTGCCTGTATTAGTAACGCAATTAATAAATGGGGATACTTATACATAAGATATGAAAATTATCGATAAAATATGATAATTATAACCTAAAAGCGTATAAAAGCTTTTAATTGCTGATATTTTTCCGCTAGTATAGATTACTTACTATTATTTACTATTACCCTGAGAAAGCAATGCATCACTCATTTCCATTGGTTGAAACCATCGTAGGTGGTTTATTTTTCGCCTTTGTGCTCGGTTATATCGCACATAAGCTGCGTATGCCCCCGCTGGTCGGCTATCTGCTGGCCGGCATAATTGTCGGACCGTATACCAAAGGATTTACTGCTGATATGCATTTATCACAGCAACTGGCCGAACTGGGCGTGATTTTGCTGATGTTTGGGGTGGGGCTGCATTTTTCTATTCGCGATTTACTTGCAGTTAAGCGGGTAGCGATACCGGGTGCACTTATCCAGATTGTTCTGGCTACTTTACTTGGCTGGTTGCTTGCCTGTCTGGCCGGCTGGACTACAGGTGCCGGTATCGTCTTCGGATTGGCTCTATCTTGTGCTTCAACTGTTGTCTTAATAGCGGCTTTACAGCGCTGGCATTTGGGGGACTCTACACAGGGGCGAATTGCCACCGGCTGGCTGATTGTTGAAGATATTGCCATGGTGTTTGTGCTGGTGATGATTCCGGCTCTGGCACCGGTTTTATCAGGAGAGGGTGTTGTTTCCAGTGCAAATTTGCTTTATTTGCTGGGTAAAACCGGAGTACAAATCATTGCATTTATACTGGTTATGCTTTTTCTTGGTCGCAGAATAATTCCATGGTCTTTACAGCGTGTAGTGAGCACGGGAAGTCCTGAGTTGTTTCGTCTGGCTGTCATTGCTATTGCTTT
Organism: Snodgrassella sp. ESL0323; assembly: GCF_013346865.1. Lineage (NCBI taxonomy): Bacteria > Pseudomonadati > Pseudomonadota > Betaproteobacteria > Neisseriales > Neisseriaceae > Snodgrassella > Snodgrassella sp. ESL0323. The sequence continues at coordinate 161,582 of NZ_JAAEDT010000012.1, forward strand.
AGGCTGTGCCATACTGGCCAATTACTTATTCGGTGTGTCGTTTGCTCTAGGTGCTTTTTTTGCCGGAGCCATCATCAGCGAAACCAGTATGAATCACACTGCTGAAGAAGCATCCGGCGGCTTACGTGATTTTTTTACCGTACTGTTTTTTGTTTCAGTGGGTATGCTGTTTGATCCTAGTATTATTGTCCGTAATCCATTATTACTATTAGCCACTTTATTAGTGGTGGTAATAGGTAAAAGTGCGGGAGCATTTTTGATTGTGCGTGTATTCGGCTATCCGCCTCAAACTGCACTAACAATTGCTGTTGCGCTGGCTCAGATCGGTGAGTTTTCCTTCATGATTGCCAGTCTGGGCGCGGTATACAATATTTTGCCGCAATTAGCCAGTGATCTGATTCTGGGTAGTGCACTAATATCCATAATCTGTAACCCGTTTTTATTTGTCTGGCTTAACCGCTATCTGGAAAAACAGTCACAGCAAAAAACTTCTGCTACAACCATTGTGTCCGAGAGTAATCGATTATCAGATAAACCTCATGCCAAAGTAGCTGCACCGATTAAGCCGGTTTCAATCTATTTTGTAGATGAAGATATGGCTATTGCTCCTGCGGTGAGCGATCATACGGTGTTGGTGGGAGCAGGTCCGGTCGGACAAGAAATAATCAGGCATTTACATGCACGTAATGAAACAGTCTATGTACAGGAAAATCGTTTAGAAGTTGTTACAGAGTTGCGTGCACGTAAGATACCCGTTGCCTATGGGCATGCATTATCAGATGGGATGCTGGACGCTGTATTTGTCGCTCAGGCTAAAAATCTGATTATTACTATTCAGAATAAAACTGAAGTGATATCAATTATAAAGGCTGCTATCGCACTTAATCCGCAATTGCACATAGTCACATTCAGCAGATATGAACAGGATAAACAGTTGTTTATTCAGGCAGGGGCAACTAAAGTTGTTGACAGTCAGCTCGTACTGGCCAATGAAATTATGCAAGCATTCGGACAGGTCTGAAAACTGACATTGATTCCAATAGAGTATCCTGAGAATGATATTTTCTGAAACAGGCGTAAATCAATAATTATCTAATATTGGTTTGCGCCTGTTTTGGTTTAATTACTTATGGTATCGATGAATACTTCCAGTTGTTCACGGTTAGTAATTTTGCTGTCTATTTTGATATATATACTGTGTTCTTCAGGAATAATCAGTACCTGATGTACACCAGCCTGTTCAAGTAATTGTTCTCGCGCATTGTCAGGTAAAACACGACCCTGTTTCAGGATAATGCGCAGACTGGCCAAATAGGGTGGTTCGTGCATTGTCAGGCTCAGCAGAAGCCAGATAAAAGTTAATCCTGTGCCGAAGATAAAAACACTATGTGCACCGGTATGTGCAGCCAGCCAGCCTCCGATTGTTCCTCCGCAGGCTACGCCCAGAAACTGTCCGGTTGCATAGATGCCCATTGCAGTGCCTTTATAACCTGCCGGTGCTTCTTTACTTACCCATGAAGGCAAGAGTGCTTCCATCAGATTAAAAGCAATAAAGAATAATAAAACACCTGTGACAAGCGGCCAGAAAGAAATATTAGCCAGCCATAATACACTTTCAGCAATCAACAGTCCGGCAACACACAAGATAAACACTTGCTTCATTTGCCGTTTGCTTTCAGCGTAAATAATTGGTGGCAGAACAGTAATGAAAGCAATCAGCATCGTGTATAAATAAATCTGCCAATGTCTGGCTGCCGGAAAGCCTGCCTGTTCTAGTTGTATAGGCAGTGCAACAAAAGTCGACATAAGCAGAAAATGCATGCAGAAAATACCGATGTTCAGCTTAAACAGGGCAGAGTTGCGCAGTACAGTACCAAAACTTCCGCGTACAATGCCTGATTCACGGTTAAGTATATGAACAGTACTGTCGGGTACAAAAAACAATGTCAGGCCGATAGCAGCCAGTGCCAGTACCGCAATAACCCAGAATAATCCGTGTAAACCTATTGCATGTGTAATGATAGGGCCGCAGACCATGGCAATTGCAAAAGTGATACCAAAGCTAATACCAATGAAAGCCATGGCTTTGGTGCGGTTTTGTTCGCGCGTCAGGTCAGATAATAATGCCATTACAGCTGCTGCGATAGCACCACTACCTTGTAATGCACGTCCTAATATGACTCCCCAGATAGAGGATGTTAAGGCCGCAATAAAGCTGCCCAGAGTGAAAATCAACAAGCCGCCTACAATTAAAGGTTTACGCCCGAATCGGTCAGACCACAAACCAAAAGGAATTTGTAATATAGCCTGCATCAGACCATAAATTCCGATTGCCAGTCCGATTAGGCTTTCACTTGCTCCCTCTAATTTCATACCATAAGTAGTCAAAACAGGAAGAACCATAAACATGCCCAGCATGCGCAGCGAAAAGACTGCCCCTAACCCCCAAGTTGCACGCCTTTCGGCAAGATTCATGTGTGTATCGGTGTTGTTCTTGGAATTCATGTTTAATACTGCTTAAAAGAAAAACCTGCCTATTGTAAAAGAAACAAAGGCAGGTTGGGTTGGTTTGCGTATTGTTATATATTTATGTCACGGTATCAGCCAGCAAAGCTTAATACAGTTTGTGAGGCCGGAGTCATAAAATCTACCGACATCATTATGCTTAAGGTAGTGATAGCAATAATCGAAAACACAAACAGTTTGCGCGCCCATATACGATCATTATTCTGTGCTTTATAGCCGGATAATGCCATACACAGCCACCACACGCTGACAGCAGCCGCAACAACCAGATATTTGTAGCCGGCGTAGCCGCCTATTGACAGCATCAATGTTGCAAACATAAAGGCAATAATATAAAACGTGATATGGTGTTTTGCTACAGCAATGCCTTTTACTACCGGTAAAACCGGAATATTAGCCGCCTGATAATCCTTAAAGCGGTAAATCGCGATTGCATAGGAATGCGGCATCTGCCAGAGACTGAAAATCGCCAGCAGAATAAGTGCACCAGCATCAAAATTATTGCTTACAGCGCAATAACCGATTACTGGTGGTGCAGCACCCGACAGACTGCCAATTAAAGTTCCGTAAACAGAATGCCGTTTCATATAGAGACTGTAAATCCCTACATAAACCACAAAACCCATTACAGATAACCACATGGCTAAGGGATTTGCACCAAAATAAAGCACAACAAATCCGGCAATACCCAGTATCGTGGCCAGTGCAAATGTTACACGGGCAGAAGCTAAGCCCCGCACAAGCACACGATTCTTAGTACGCTCCATTTTCGGATCAATATCACGGTCAATCAGGTTATTAAACGCACAGCCGGAAGCTACTACCAAAGACACGCCCAGCAGAGTAAGGATTAGCAGGTAGCCGTTTATGCTGCCTTTTGACGCCAGTAAAAACCCGCCGACAACCGAAATCAGGTTGCCGACGATAATACCTGGTTTTGTTACTTGCAGGTATGGCTTAATCATGAACTGCCTTTAACCTAACACCATGTTTGCGTTGAGGCTCCACATAATCCAGATGGAAAGACCTACCAGCAATACAATCACAATAGCAGTGAAGATAAATGAAATCAGATTCCAGCGCTCTTCAGGATTACTGCCTAGATGCAGAAAGCATACCAGTTGAACAATAAGCTGCAAAACGGCCGTAATCACAATCACAGCAAACAAGGTTTCTTTTAGAAGGTTGGAGTGCATCACCACATAAAAGGGAATCAGAGTTAAAACTACCGACAGGATAAATCCGATAATGTAGTTTTTAGCACTGCCATGTTGCGGAATATGGTCTTGATGGTTTGACTGACTCATAACGCTACCCCCATCAGATAAACAATTGAGAACACGCAAATCCATACGATGTCCAAAAAGTGCCAGAACAGGCTCAGGCAGTTGATGCGCATGCGGTTAACACTGGTAAGACCGCGTGAAGCTACCTGAATCATCATTACAGCCATCCAGATTAAACCGGCAGTAACGTGCAGACCGTGGGTGCCGACCAGAGCAAAAAAGCCAGAAAGATAACCACTGCGGTCAGGACCCATACCACTTGTAATCAGGTGATGAAATTCATACAGTTCCATCCCGATGAAGCATGCACCGAATACAAAAGTAATCACCAGCCATAATAAAACCTGACTCTGATTATTGCGATTCATTGCCAGCACGGCAAAGCCGTAAGTAATGGAACTCAATAAAAGAGCAAAAGTTTCTACCAGCACAAAAGGCAGCTCGAAAATGTCTTTGCCGCTTGGACCACCTGCTGTGCCCGGCAGGAGCACGATATAGGTGGCAAACAGACAGGAGAACAAAATCAAGTCACTCATCAGGTAAATCCAGAACCCGAATACCTTCAGTGAACCGTTGTCGTGGTGAGCGTGCTCATGCGCACTACCGTGAATCAAGGTTTCAGTTGACATTATTTCAGTCCTGCTTTAGTTAATTCATTAAAACGTTTGCTTTCAATAGCTTCGATTTCAGCAACCGGAACGTAGTAATCCACATCCGTGTCAAAGCTCTTGACAATAATGCTGATAATCATGCCGGCAAAGCCAACGATAGCCATCCACCAGATATGCCAGATCAGGGCAAAACCGCAAATCATTGAGAACACTGCAATCACTAAACCGGCAGCAGTATTTTTCGGCATATGAATTTCTTCATATTTGGCTGGTTTCTTGTAAGCAATACCTTTTTCTTTCTCATCCCAGAATGCATCACGGCTTTCAACCTGTGGCTGCACAGCGAAATTATAGAAAGGTACAGGGGAGGAAGTAGACCATTCCAGAGTACGACCATCCCACGGATCACCCGTAACATCAAGGTTTTCCTTACGGTGCAGGCAGGAAACTACAACTTGAATCACCATGCATACTACGCCCAGAGCGATAATGGCAGCACCACTGGCAGCAACGCACAGCAAATTATGGTAAGCCGGATCAATGTGCTGACTCAGACGGCGGGTCATACCCATGAAGCCCAGTGCATATAAAGGCATGAATGCTACAAAGAAACCGATAAACCAGCACCAGAAAGCCCGTTTGCCCCATTTTTCATCCAGCTTAAAGCCGAATGCTTTCGGGAACCAGTAGTTAAGCGCTGCAAACAATCCAAACACTACACCACCGATAATGGTGTTATGGAAGTGAGCGACTAAGAACAGACTGCCATGTAGTACAAAGTCCGCACCCGGTACAGCAAGCAGTACACCGGTCATACCACCTACGGAGAATGTAATAATAAAGCCTACAGTCCACAGCATCGGCACATGGAAGGAAATACGACCTTCATACATGGTAAACAGCCAGTTGAAGATTTTTACCCCGGTCGGGATAGAAATAATCATGGTGGCGATACCGAAGAATGCGTTGACATTGGCACCGGAACCCATGGTAAAGAAGTGGTGCAGCCATACGATGAAAGACAATATGGTGATACACACAGTTGCCCATACCATTGAAGTATAGCCAAACATGGTCTTGCGTGAGAATGTAGCTGTAACTTCTGAGTACACACCAAAGATTGGCAGTATCAGAATATATACTTCCGGATGACCCCATGCCCAGATCAGGTTGATGTACATCATCATGTTACCGCCCAGTTCATTAGTAAAGAAGTGGGTGCCGAGGTAACGATCTAATGTCAGCATGGCAACAGAGGCTGTCAGGATAGGGAAAGAAGTCAGAATCAGAATATTGCTACAAAAAGATGCCCAGCAGAAAATAGGCATTTTCATCATAGTCATGCCCGGGGCACGCATTTTCAGGATAGTAGCAATAAAGTTAACAGCACTAACTGTTGTCCCGATACCTGATATCTGCAAACTCCATATCCAGTAATCAACACCTACTCCCGGACTGAACTCCAGACCAGACAGAGGCGGGTAGGACAACCAGCCGGTTTGTGCAAATTCACCGATTCCCAGTGATAAGTTAACCAGTACCACACTCACAGCAGTAAACCAGAAACCCAGATTATTCAGGAATGGGTAGGCCACATCGCGCGCACCCAGTTGCAGCGGGATGACAAAGTTCATCAAGCCGATTACAAAAGGCATGGCAACAAAGAAAATCATGATTACACCATGAGCGGTGAAAATCTGATCGTAGTGATGTGGTGGCAAAAAGCCGTCACTGGTGCCTGAAGAGGCTAAAACCTGCTGACTACGCATCATCACTGCATCGGCAAAACCACGAACCAACATCACGATAGCGACAATGATATACATGATACCGATGCGTTTGTGGTCAACTGTAGTAAACCATTCTTTCCACAGATAGCCCCATTTATGAAAATACGTAATCGCACCTACCAGCGCCAGACCTATGACGATGATAGCCATGATCGTTACCATGACAATTGGCTCATGGAACGGTATCGCATCTAAAGTTAATTTTCCAAACATTTTTTATTTCCTCGCAAGCTTACTCAGCACTGCTGGCTGTACTGGCCTGTAGAGCTGCAGGCATATTGTGATTGGCAAATTTGGCAATCACATTGCCATACAAACCCGGATTTGCGCTGGAGAAATATTCCACCTGATGGAATTGACTTGGCGCAGCCAGTTTGTTGAATGAAGCCATGTCATTAAGTGTATTGGGTGACTGTTTCACCTTATCCACCCATTGATTGAAGCTAGCTTCATCCGGTGTTGCAATGGCAGTAAATTTCATGCCAGAGAAACCGGCACCGCTGTAGCTAGATGAAATACCTTTATATTCACCTGCTGTGTCAGCAATTAAATGCAGCTTGGTCTGCATACCGGCCATAGCGTATATCTGACTGCCTAACTGAGGAATAAAGAACGCATTCATCACTGTATTAGAAGTGATTCTGAATTCCACTGGGGTATCTTTCGGGAACGCAACTTCATTAACAGTGGCAATACCTTGTTCCGGATAAATGAACAGCCATTTCCAGTCTAATGAAATTACCTCAATTACCACTGGTTTTTTATCACTTTCCAGCGGACGATAGGGATCCAGAGAATGAGTGGTCTTCCATGTGATTGTTCCCAAGGTGAGAATAATCAGGATAGGAATACCCCAAACTATGGCTTCTAGTTTGTTGGAATGCGCCCATTTCGGTGAATATTTGGCATTATTACCCTCTCTGTATTTCAGAGAAAATAAAATTGCCATGATAATCACCGGAATTACGACTATTAACATCAAGCCTATGGCTGTCAGTATTAGTGTGCGTTCTTCCTGACCTATATGGCCTTTTGGGTTTAGCAGAGCAGCATCACAGCCGCTTAAAAAAAGCGAACCGATCAGCATCGTCAATACTATCCCTGAGAGCTTACTTAATTTCATGTAACGACCTCAACATTACGGGAAACACGATTAACGTTTGTAAAAAACGGGTTCTACTATTTTAAGACAATGTTGCCGCACTGTATATTGCACCTTTGGCAGGCTGATTAAAAATTTAGCAGCTAAAATAAAAAAACAAAATTTATTTATTAATTTTTTGTTTATAAAATATATATTTATAAAAAAATATTTTAATATTTTATTGTCATAATAAAAGATTTTCTGTTTAAGTTATATAAACCAGAATTTTATTAATATATAAATTTCATGATGCAATTTTACTTACAATCTAAATTTTGTATCAATAAATTCAATTTTTTATTTATTATAACTAACTGATTTATAATCAAAAAATATTATCTTAATTTTGAAACTAAAAATACAGATTACTTTTTTACTAAAATAAAAATATAAATGTTAAGATTGCAAAAAAGTTAATCTATATCAATTTTCTGTGAATTTTTTTAAAAAAAGTTATAGTAAAAGAAAATTTCAATATGATTAAAAGTTCTAATGGATTAAGTTTATATATAATTTTTTGTATTTTATAAGTTTTTATCAAATTTTTTGAATAAAAAATTATACTGGAGTGTTGTAAACATAGCGACTGAATAAAAAAACGAGTTGATTTCGGTATATGAAATGGTATAAATGAAATAGCTGAAGTAAACAATTTAATTCAATTTAGATAATTATTTTGTTTGTGACTTTAAGTTTTGATAACACTTACGAGTTAACATCCTGATGTGAATTTAGCAATTTTTATGCCATCTTTGGTGATTGCTGTTGAGAAAATAATATTCATTGTGATTATTCAAGATAATGCTTAAATGTTTTAGTAATTAATATATCTAATGTTAAGAATAATGGCATATTTATTTTGCTCTGATAGATAATCTACTGAGTAAATCTGAAGAAAATAAGCAGACATTCAAACATAAAAATGCATTAATCTGCCAGTAAGCGGTTTTGCTTTGCTGGCAGATTAATGCATATATTTAATATATTACTAAAACCTGCTATTTTGTTGTAATTGCCGTGCTGCTTCCAATGCAAAATAGGTCAGAATACCGTCTGCACCGGCTCGTTTGAATGCAAGCAGGCCCTCTAAAATTACTTTATCAGCATCAAGCCAGCCATTACTGATGGCTGCCTGCAACATAGCATACTCACCAGATACCTGATAGGCGTATGTAGGAACACCAAATTCATCTTTAACCCGTCTGATTACATCCAGATAAGGCATACCCGGTTTAATCATTACCATATCGGCTCCTTCAGCTATATCAAGTGCTACTTCATGCAGCGCTTCATTGCTGTTAGCAGGATCCATCTGATAAGTATATTTATTACCTTTGCCCAGATTACCGGCACTGCCTACAGCACTGCGAAACGGACCATAAAAAGCTGAAGCATATTTGGCAGCATAAGACATAATCCGGGTATGAATAAAACCATTTTCTTCCAGTGCTTCGCGGATAGCTCCGACACGTCCATCCATCATATCACTTGGAGAAAGAATATCCGCACCGGCTGCTGCGTGTGAAAGTGATTGTTTGATAAGCGCTTCTATCGTTTCATCATTTTTAATATACCCATTTTCATCCGGCAGGCCATCCTGCCCGTGGGTTGTATAAGGATCTAGAGCCTGATCTGCCATTACACCCAGCTCTGGAAAACGGGATTTCAGAGCACGGATAGCACGCTGAATGATACCGTTTTCATCCCATGCAGCCCGTCCGTCAGTGGTTTTACTATCAGGATCAGGAACACCAAATAAATCCAGAACCGGTACGCCCAGTTTTAAAGCCTGTTCAGCGACTTTTAATAATTCATCAATAGATAAACGTTCTACTCCGGGCATGCTGTCAACAGACATACGCCCAGTTTGTTCATGCACAAATACCGGCAAAATAAAATCATTGGCTGTCAGTATGGTTTCACGCATCATACGCCGTGAAAAATCATCATGTCGCATACGCCGCATACGTGTATTGGGCATAATTCGAGGAGGAAAGTTCATAATAGTAATCCCGTTTTTTATAAACGCGTCAACCTATAGGCTGACTAAAATTATTGTCAGTAAAGCTTTGTGAAATTCGGATTGCTATTCTAAACCCTTTCAGGCAGGACTTCTAATGACATAATTCAGTATTGATTATTAATAAAAAACTATTAAAGTTTGGTTTGTAATTAAAATTGTATTTTAAAGATATAATTAGGAAAAAACATAATTGATTTTAAAATTCCTTGTGTTGGTATTTACTTAAAATTGCTGAACAAAGTCAGACTGAATTACTTAATAGAATAATTTTTTTTTGCTGATAGAAAAGAAAACTGATTTTTCAATGAATTTAGCGTTCAATGCGATTATTTAGTGAAAATCAAGCTAAAACTTATACTCCACATAATAATCCCTATAACAAAATCTAATATTTTCCATGAACGGTTTTGATTAAATAAAGGAGATAAAAATTTTGCACCATAGCCCAATGAAAAAAAGAACAACCATGATGAAAGCATAACTCCAAGTGTAAATAAATAAAGATTATCTTTAAATGATACTGATATTGAACCAACTAAAATAACTGTATCCAGGTACACATGTGGATTTAACCATGTAAAAGCCAGACAAACGCCAATAACTTTCATTAAGGAACTTTTATCAATCAGGCTGGGTTTCAGTGCTGAATTTTGATTCAATGCAGAATAAAAACTTCTTATGCCATACATAAATAAAAAAGTAGCACCAAAATATTTGGCATAAATAATAATTTCCGGATAGCGGTTAAGGACTTTAGAAAATCCGGTTACCCCTAAATAAATCAGAATAGTATCTGATACTGAGCAGATCAGGCATACCCAGAAAACATATTGCTGCTTTAAACCTTGTTTTAAAATAAATGCATTTTGAGCACCGATAGCTATAATTAATGAAAAGCCAAGGCCTAGTCCTGATAGCAAAGCAAACATTGAGTTTTACCTATTAAATTATTGAAATGTAAAATAATTAATGCAATTCCTATTGCTTGTTATATTAAAATATATTTATATAAAAAGTTTATTTTATTAATAATTTTGCTGAAAGCTTTATTAATCCAATAGATACGACGGTTTTTAAAATTATTCAGAAAATGGCTGGATAAAAATAGGCTTTGATGAAATCTAGTTTAGGAATCACGATTTAATTCATTTAAAAACAGGTTGTTAAGTTTTACTCAGAGGGCTGACAACTGCATACAAAGGCAGATGGTCGGAAAGTTTTTGCCATGGCTGACCTGTTAATGATTTTGCTTCGTGTATTTCCAGATGGCGGGTAAAAATCCTGTCGAGACTTAAAATAGGCAGGCGGGCTGGAAAAGTTTTCGGTGCATGGCGATAAGCATAAAATGCATCATGTAAATTTAATTTTAAGCCTAAGCTATCATGAGAGCGCTGGCGCCAGTCATTGAAATCTCCGGCTAAAATTAATGGATTGGCCGGATCTATTTCACTTTGGATATAGTCGTAAATAGTTTGGTACTGTTTTATACGGTCTGGTTCACGCAAATTCAGATGAGCACACAGGCATACTAATGGTCGTGGCCATTTAGGCGGCTGAATTTCACAATGTAGCAGCCCGCGCTGCTCAAAACTGTTAACACTGATGTCCAGATTATGGCAGGTTACAATCGGTAGCTGACTTAAAATAGCATTACCATGATCACGAAATTTATAACGGGCATTGCGACCATAACTTACATTATAGGCTAGTTGTTCGCCGAGAACCTGATAATGAGGTTGTTTAGGAAAATCCGGTATATTTTCTGCCCGTTTGCTATTGATTCCTTGCACTTCCTGTAAAAACAGTATGTCCGGAGCCAGCTGATGCAGGGCGGCAGCCATTTGAGGAAGTTGTACTTTTTTATTAAGTGCCGACATGCCTTTATGTATGTTATAGGAGGCAATGGTGATTTTATTCATGAAAATGGCCGGTGATTTTAAATTACCAGTGTTGGAGTAGTTGCAGTATTGCTGAGCGGTTCGATGGCGAAAATACTTTTTCCGCAGCCTGTTCAGGCGAACACCATATATAGTCTAAATGTTCGCGTGGTGACAGAAGAATAGGTGTTTCTGCTGTAACACACAGGGAAAAGATATGCTCGGTATTATGAGTAACTCCGGGAGCATAGCGATGACGCCAGTGCGGATAAATTTCGTAGATACTGGATTGCTGCCAGTTAAAAATATCATTGCTGTAAATACCGGTTTCTTCTGCCAGTTCCCGTTTTGCAGTCTGCTCAATTGTTTCTCCCGGTTCCAGGCTGCCGGTTACGGATTGCCAGAAACCGGGCTTATCTGCGCGCTCCAGTAGCAGTATCTGCCGGTTGTTATCATAAATAACAATCAGTACAGATACCGGTTGTTTATATGGTTGATTATTACTCATGATTAGATTGCTGAGCTGAATGATAGGATAAAGTACTTAATGCTGTGGGTAAATGTTCCGGATGGTTCGGTTCACTCTCTGTTTTTTCTGCACCGGCCTTACTATCGCAGACAATCGGATCTGCTTTATCATTCAGAATACGTATCTCCTGCTGGGGAAACGGAAATTCTATGCCGACTTCTTTAAAACGATTCCAGATTTCCAGCAAAATAGCAGAATTGATACTCAGAAAACCATTTTCCGGATCACGAATCCAGTAATTAACATACAGATTAATTCCGGAATCAGCAAAGCCGGTAACATAACTGTTGGGTTTAGGATCATCACATACTCTTGCCTGCTTGGTTGCAGCCTCTTTTAGTATTTCCAGAGCCTGAGGCAGATCAGTATTATAAGCTACCTGCAAGGTCAGATTATTTGACATGATTTTGCTGGAATAAGAATCATTGATAACTGTATTGGAAACAAAAGTATCATTCGGAATCAGGGCTTCTGAGCCGTCACTGCTGCGTAATACTACAAAACGGGCAGTTATTTTGGTTACATAGCCTGTGAAGTTATTAATATTCAGTCTGTCTCCTGGACGTACGGAATGATCTGCCAGAATGATGAAACCGGATACATAATTGCTGGCAATTTTCTGTAAACCAAGTCCGAGACCAACACCCAGAGCGCCACCAAAAACAGAAAGAATGGTTAAATTAATTCCCACCATCGGCAGAGCAATCAGTACGGCAACTACGACCAGTAATGTTTTAACGATTTTCACTAGTACATAGCGCAGATTGACATCAAGTTTTTCTGCTTTAAGAATACGTTTTTCGGTAAAACGAGACAGCCACATAGCAATAATAATGGCAATCCCGACAATAATACTGCCGGTGATTACTGTATACAGGCTCAGACTGGTTGAGCCTATGGGCAGAGCAAGTGACTTGAGCAGGCGGATAATAAAAGTATCCAGACTCGTCAGCCATAGGATGAAACACACCCATAGCAGGGTGGATAATGAGCGTTCATAATGCTCATTAAAACGGTTATTCGGAATGGCGTTGTGCAATACGGCCATGATGATGCGAATCATCATTAACCAGCGTGCAGTAAAAACTGTTATTTGTAACCATAATACCGACTCACCTGTGCCGGCACGCCAGATAATCATAGCAATAATAGTGCAGATAAATAGCAATACGGGCCATAACAGGCGTGTAAACAGATGGTACAGAAACGGAAGTTTAATGTTGTTCTGATTTTCAATACGTTTGGATACGGCCGACAAAATTTTCAGACTGAACCAATAGGTACCAATCATTATTATCATTGCACAGACCAGCTCCAGCCAGCCAGTATGGGTTTTTAAGCTATGTACTATCAGGCGTGCCAGAAATTCTTTGCGGGCAAACATGGAGTCAAAATAGTTATTCATGGTAGGGCAAAGAAAAGAAATTTAAAACTGCTCTAATGTTAGGCGTTTTAATAGGTTTCTGTAAACTGTCATTATCAAAATTAGCGCTGAATGATGAAACAGTTATATATTGCAGTATTGGTGAATCAATAGTATTTCTGAGTATAGATTGATTTAAAATAATTTAATAAAACAAATATTTATATTGATTTAAATAAATCCGTTCAGTCAAGTTGCTAATTATTTGATTCCGGATACAAAGATGCTTATAATAGCAGGTTTTCCAACCTTGCCCTTTGCACCTTCGCATGGTAAAGGGATCGATTAGCCACAAGGAGTACTCATGCGTCATTATGAAATCGTGTTCATTGTCCATCCGGATCAAAGCGAACAGGTCGGTGCTATGGTTGAACGTTACAAAACCATGATTACCGAAGCTAACGGTAAAATTCACCGTCTGGAAGACTGGGGCCGCCGTCAGCTGGCTTACCCGATCAATAAAATTCATAAAGCACACTATGTGTTAATGAATATTGAAACCACACCTGAAGTGATTGACGAAATTGAAACAGCATTCCGTTTTAATGATGCTGTATTGCGTCATCTGACTGTAAAAATGGACGCAGCAGTAACTGAAGCTTCTCCGATGATGAAAGACGAGAAGTCTAAAAATCTGTTAGCCGGTAACAGCACTGAAACTGCTTCAGAAGAAGCAGCTGAAGCCTGATTAATTTACTGAGGCCGGTTTGCTGAATCAAATATGCCTGTGTGCACAGATTAAAAGTCTAGACAATTTACGCTATACGCCTGCCGGTTTGCCGGTTCTGACCATGTGGCTTACCCATGAGTCATGGCAAACGGAATTGCAGCAGCAGTATTTGGCAAAAGTGGAAATTCAGGCGAAAGCACTGGGTGATTTAGCTGAAAACTGGTCGTATCTGCCGGGAAATATGGTTGAAGTCAGCGGATTTCTCAGCCAGAAAGGTATATACCATTCTCGTCCGGTACTGCATATCCAACAAATTCGTGAATATAAAGGTTAAACGACATGGCTCGTCAATCATTCAAACGTAGAAAATTTTGCCGCTTTACTGCGGAAGGTATCAAACAGGTAGACTATAAAGCAGTTGATTTGTTAAAAGATTTTATTACTGAAAATGGTAAAATCATTCCGGCACGCATTACCGGAACCAAAGCACATTACCAGCGTCAGCTGTCTACAGCGGTAAAACGTGCCCGTTTTCTGGCTTTGCTGCCTTACACCGATCAACATAAATAATAAGGAAGAGTTATTATGCAGATTATTTTGTTAGAAAAAGTCGGTGGCCTGGGCAATCTGGGTGATCTGGTTAATGTAAAAAACGGCTATGCCCGTAACTTTCTGATTCCTCAGGGTAAGGCTCAGCGTGCCAATGCTGCCAATCTGGCTGCTTTTGAGGAAAAACGTGCTGAATATGAAGCACATCAGGCTGCTGTTCTTGCTGATGCTGAAGCACGTAAACTGAAACTGGATGGTCAGAATATCAGTGTAGCGCAAAAAGCCGGTGTTGATGGTCGTCTGTTTGGTTCTGTAACGACTCATGATATTGCAGAAGCTATTAAAGCTGCTATTGGTGTTGAAGTAGTTAAAGCTAATGTGCGTCTGCCTAATGGTCCTTTGAAAGCCATTGGTGAATATGAAATCGAAGTAGCTCTGCATAGTGATGCTGTTGCTGCTATCACAGTAACTGTTGTGGCTGCTGCAGAATAAATATAACTGACACACATCAGGAAAGTATAAGCTGTCCGGATTAATCCGGACAGCTTTTTTGTTATTGATGGTAAAATTAGTTTAAAATGTGCATGAAGCATATGCTAGGAACCATAATAATGAAATTAGTCAGGATAATAAGTGCAGCTTTGTTTCTGTCTGCTTGTCAAAGTACCCATCCAATTCACGAAAAACCACTTCAGCCTACTGCTACAACCAGTGTATCGTCACCAGCTGATAATAAAGTGTTTGCTTTGACGGACAGTGGAATAGATTTACTGAAACGTAATGATGTAAATCGTTTTATTGATTCTGAAGTTAAGCGGGGACAATACAGCAGGGATCAACTGGAAAATTTTTTCCGGCAGGTAAGTTACCGGCCAAGTATTGTTCGTGGTATGGATAAACCGGGAACATCTTTACCGTGGTATACATTTGCACAGAATAATGCCAATAATGTTCGTATTAATACCGGAAATATCTTCTGGAAAAATAATACCGGAATAATTCAGGCAGTATCGAAACGTTATGGAGTAGCACCGCAATTACTGGTGGCGATTGTCGGGATTGAAACCAATTACGGCAGTACTATGGGCTCATATCGGGTTGCTGATGCACTGACAACATTGGGCTATCACTATCCGCGGCGGGCTGAATATTTTCAGCGTGAGCTATCTGAATTTTTGCAACTGGCTTATGAAGAAAAGCAGGATCCATTAAGCTTTAAGGGCAGCTTTGCCGGGGCGATGGGTATGCCACAGTTCATGCCATCCAGTTTTCGCCAGTTTGCCGTTGACTGGGATGGTGACGGACATCGGGATATCTGGCGTAATTCTGGTGATACACTGGCCTCAGTGGCCAATTATATGAAACAGCATGGCTGGCAGTCTGGAGCGCCTATTGCTGTTCCGGTAAATATGCAGCCAACACCGCGATTACAGCAAATCATTGATGAGCCTACTTCGCTTAAATACACCGCAGGTCAGTTGCGTCAGTTAGGCGTAATCATTCCCGCGCAGATTAAAGATCAGGAAAAGGGTATTTTATATCGTCTGGAAAGATCTCCCGGCGAATATGATTACTGGTTTGGTCTGAATAATTTCTACACTATCTGGCAATATAACCATAGCCGGCATTATGTGGCTGCCGTTCGTCAGATTGCGAATAATTTGGCAGATGCCAATGCTAATTTATAAATGAGTATTCATTTGCAATCATCAGCCATCTTGTTATACAGATGGCTTTTATTTTGCTATGGAAAATAGTAATTGATTAAAATAATTATTAAAAAATTTAAATAAAGATGAAACTAATCTGGTGTAATTTTTACCTGTATTAATATTGCAGGATATTCAATTAAACCATAGTCAGATTTATCATTGAAATGAGGATAAATGTTTGATTAATGATTATTAAATTAGTTATAGTAGAAGCTATTAATATTAGTTTATGTGTTCAATTAAGTTTTTATCTTTCATTGCCGATAACGCTGATTTAAAATTTTATCTAAATATGGCTATTTGTGTTTATTAGATAATGAGTAAGCTAGTGATTTACCTGCATTTCCTCGATAACACTTTCTATAATCTGATAAGCCAGTTTAGCTGCATCTAATTTTTGATTGATAGAATTTTGATCATCATTATCAGGATTATTCTTATAATTAATTGTAAAAGAGTATAAGTAGGAAACTTCCCAATTATTAGTAAAATCATGAGTTATATAGCATTTTAAATCATAATCAGTCGGGCAATTAATAACAAGAGGTTCCGTTACAGATGGTAACCAACCGGGATTGGGAACGGTTATGACATTATAGTAGTGATCAAAAAACTTAAACATTTGTACTTGATTATCAAATTTTAAATTTTCAATCAATTCAGTGTGATGATTCACTATTTCATAATTTATTTTTTCTTCTTTAGTATAAATATATTTATTATCCAGATCATGTTGAAATTGTTGCCAGGGACTTTTAGTATTCTTATCTTTTTTTATCAGTTCGAATTCAAGCCATTCAAATTTTATTTGTCTGGTTGCCGGATTTTCACAATAGCCGGCCATTTTTTTTGAAACTGGATGTTGGCATAAAGTATTTAAATCAATATTTATTTTACCAATGGAGTCGATTAAAGTTGGTTGAGAAGCTGAAAACTGCCTGCAAAAATTCTTTTGAGCAGTATTAAAAATATAATCTTCTAACTTAGGAGCAAGGCTTCTAATCCAAAATGATGGATATTTGGAGATCGGGTAAATACGTAAGTTAATATCTTCTGATAAAGCCACTAATCGGCCATTTTGTTTGCATTCACTGTCTGGACGGTTTTGCAAGTATTCTATTAACGGCGGAGCGACAAGATAGGCTGGCCAGAAAAAGGTACATAAGAATGGCAAAACAATATAAACAATAACAGAATAAAATTTTTGCTTAATGCCTTGAAAACGAGCGGTGAAGGATTGACAGTAGCGAAGAATAACTGGAAAAAGTGCTCCTGTTATTGAAAATAAAAAAATATAGATGTCAGCAAATATCAGGCTGAAAACTAACCATCCGGCAATAATAATGGCAAAGCCTATTTTGATAAATTTATAAATTTTTCCATAAACAATTATCAGGGTAGGAAGAAAAACGATGTAGAAAAAAGGCAGTATAAATATCCATACAAAAACATAACTATCAGTATGATAATAAGGATGATCCATGTACAGGCTCATTAAAAATATCTTTTTAAAATTATATTGACCCTGTTATTAATATAAATTAATTATTTTATTTAAAACAAATAATATTGATATATTGTGTATTTATATCAAATTATTGGTAGGTTAATTTGTAATTACAAACTCTTTTGACAAGGATAAATAAATCTCTGGTAATTTTTACTCATCCAAATGCTTAGATTAAGAGTAAAAATATTTAATATTGGAATAATGTGATTGTTAAACGAGGCTGCTCAAGTAATGTTATATATTTCATAAATTAAGATTGGTTTATAATTAAGCATACAGACTAAGTGTGTGGTTACATGTATTCAGATAGTTTTTTCATGTAGCAAATGACTTTTTATTTCTTTTTGTTTTTATTTTCGTGTAGTTATATTTACTAAGAACGATTTGTGTAAAATATTTGTACTTTAATTTATTATTGATGATTTAAGCATATTAAATATATATTCTGCAATCTTAACTATTTAAAGTAATAACAACAGATGTTAAAGCAAGTTGAGGTTGTTTCATCTGATTGTTTCACCTAGTTTGTGGCTTCGGTATAACCTTTTATGCTGGTTTTTGGTTACAATAAAGTGCTTGTTTAGATTGCGCTGAACAAGATTTATTTTGCCTTTAAGTTTTGCTGTGGCTGGCAGTTGCGGATGGTTATGACTTATCAAGTATTGGCACGAAAATGGCGACCAAAAAAGTTTGCCGATTTAGTAGGACAGGAGCATGTAGTCAGGGCATTGTTAAATGCGCTTGATAAAGGACGTTTGCATCATGCTTATATGCTTACGGGGACTCGCGGTGTAGGTAAAACCACCATTGCCCGTATTCTGGCCAAAAGCCTGAATTGCCAGCATACTGAACATGGTGAGCCATGTAACCAATGTGATTCTTGTCGCCAGATTGATGCCGGCCGTTTTGTTGATGTGCTGGAAATTGATGCTGCTTCCAATACAGGAATTGATAATATCCGCGAAGTACTCGAAAACGCACAATATGCGCCAACTATGGGGCAGTATAAAGTCTATATCATCGACGAAGTGCACATGTTGTCGAAAAGTGCTTTTAATGCCATGCTCAAAACTTTAGAAGAGCCGCCTGAACATGTAAAATTTATTCTGGCGACAACAGATCCGCAGAAAGTACCGATTACGGTTTTAAGCCGGTGTTTGCAATTTGTCTTGCGCAATCTGAATAGTACTCAGGTACATGATCATCTGGTTTATGTATTACAGCAGGAACATATTGTTTATGAAGATCCGGCATTATGGCTGTTAGGCCGGGCTGCTGCCGGCTCAATGCGTGATGCACTCAGCCTGCTTGATCAGGCTATTGCCATTGGTTCAGGAAAGGTGACTGAATCTGATGTGCGGAATATGATTGGTGCGGTTGATAAAAGTTATTTGTATGCGCTTTTGGAAGCCTTGGCTGTACGGGATGGTCAGGCATTACTGGCTAAAGCGGAGGAAATGGCCAGTTGCGCGGTAGGATTTGATAGTGCGTTAACTGAGCTGGCTCTGTTATTACAGCGATTAACAATACTGCAATCTGTTCCGGCAGTCGGCGTTGATGATCCTGAGTATGCGGCTTTAACTCGTTTTGCGGGTTTGTTTTCAGGAGAGCAGATTCAATTATATTATCAGTGTGTATTACGAGGTAAGGCAGATTTGCCGCTTGCTCCGGATGAGAAAGCCGGGTTTGTCATGACCCTATTGCGGATGCTTGCATTTGCACCTCTGGCTGCACTGAATAGACAACGTTTGCATGGACAAATCGACGGTACACAGTTGCATGATGTGCCAGTAAACAATAAGCAGATGGATAATATACCAACTGTTTCTGAAGAAAATAGTCCAGCTTCAGTATCTGAAGCACTGTCAGAGACAGCATCTGATGCAACTACTGAAGTACCGGTAACATTAGAAACTGAAATAATCGAAAAAAAATCGTCGTCGATAACAGCTGCTGATAGCAAGATATTAAATGATTCTTCACCTGCTTTGCAGGAACCTCAGTTTGTAACGATTAGCGATGAGCCTCCGCCACCCTGGGAAACAGGTGTTGATGACTTATCCTACGAGGCTGTGAGTGTGTTTGAGTCTGTAGAATCAGTCAATGCAAACGCGGCAGAAAAGTATGATGAAGATACGGATATATCCGCAGAAAAACCCAGAGATGATCAGAATTTATCTCTGGTAAAAAATGATTTTCCGCCTTTGACGGCAGAGAACTGGCCGGAAATTTTAACTTTGCTGGCACATCGTCTCGGTGCAGTACAGTTGTTCAGTCAGCATACGGCGATTGTTGCTTATGATGAAAATAGTGGTGATTTAACTATTGCTCTGGCTGAGCAGGGTGAGCCGACAGCCAATCGTGAGTTATTAAACCGGCTAGCTGAATCGTTGTCAGAAGTTTATCAACGGCCGATACATCTGCATACCTGTAGCTGGCAGGAGCAGAGTATGCCGGAAACACCGCAAATGCGTCAGCAGCGATTACATGCAGAACAACAACAGCAGGCAAAGACAGTGTTAGAAGCGCAGCCCGCTGTAAAGATGCTGATGGAAACTTTTAATGCAGAATGGATACCGGAAAGTTTACATCTGGATAAAGAATAATTGCCATTATTTGTTTAATTTTTTCTCTCTATTTAATTGACGTGTAAGGAAGATATTATGTTTGGAAAAGCAGGTTTGGGTGGTTTGATGAAGCAGGCGCAACAGATGCAGGAACGTATGAAAAAGGCGCAGGCTGATCTGGCTAATGTAGAGGTGGAAGGTGAATCTGGGGCTGGTATGGTTAAGGTAACCATGAATTGTCACTATGGAGTAAAACGTATCCATATTGATGACAGTTTGCTTGCAGATGCTGCTGATGACAAAGAGATGCTGGAAGATTTGATTGCAGCAGCGGTTAACGATGCCGTACGTAAAGCTGAATCAACTTCTTCAGAACGTATGAGTCAGTTTACTCAGGGTATGAATTTACCAGCCGGTATGGGAGATTTATTTAAATAATTATGCCAATAAAAAAGGGTAACGGTTACGTTACCCTTTTTTATTGTTTTTAGTTTAAGTTGTTATCATTAAAACCATTGTTTTCTGCTTAGTTATGAAACTAAGCAGATAAAATGTTATATTGAAGTTCAGAAGTCAGGATGATAAGTGATCCGGATTAGTCTGATGGTAATCTTACATGGTATACAAATGTCAGGTTGGGTAAGGTGAAGATATTTGGTCTGAGTTGGTGAAGCCAGTTCCGTTTCTTCCGGCTTGATGAGAGTTTAATTACATGAGAGCTATATAAAATAGTCTATAGTTTTTATGGAATAGATCCGGGTAGTCAATTAGTGAAAACGGGCTGGTTTTATGTATGACTTAAGAGTTTGTTACAGGTAAAGAATGAGTACAAAACAAGTGGATGCATTTAGCCGCTTAACCAATGCATTAAAAGTATTGCCTAATGTTGGCCCTAAAACAGCGCAGCGCATGGCATATGAATTATTACAGCACCAGCGTCAGGGCGCAGAAGAGCTGGTGGAAGCAATTCAAGCTGCTTTATTACAGGTACAGCATTGTCGTTTATGTAATACTTTCTGTGAAGGTGAATTGTGTGCAATTTGTTCTGATGAGCAGCGTGACACCAGGCGATTAATGATAGTACAAATGCCGGTGGATGTAGCCAGTATGGAATCAGCACATTGCCATGATGGTATGTATTTTGTATTGATGGGACAGGTTAATCCTGCTCAGGGAGCAGATTTGCAGGCCATTGCTTTGGATAAACTGGTAACGCGATTACAGCATCATGAAGTAGATGAGATTATTATTGCTACCAATTTTACTGCTGAAGGAGATGCTACTGCGTATGTGCTGGCACAATTACTGGCTGAGTTTCCGGCAAAAGTTACGCGTCTGGCGCGAGGTATGCCACTCGGAGCAGAACTGGAATACATAGATGCGGGTACTCTGGCTCAGGCTGTTTATGAACGCCGTAATGTAAAGTAAACAGTATAATTTACAGATAAAATCGGCTTAATGGCAGAATGGAGAATAAAAATATCACTAGGAAAGATTAAGCCAGTTAGAGATTCATTTAAAAAATCAGACAGAGTAATTTTAGTAATTACTCTGTCTGTTATTTTGTGGTTGTATTTCTGATTATTATCAGGCGGTGGCGGATTCGCTCAGAAATAGCTGATAAGCGGCATTGTGAGTTTGTTCCTGATAGATATAACCCACATTATCCAGAAATGCATGGAATTTTTCTGCATCAGCCGGGGGAATATTCAAACCAACCAGTACGCGGCCGAAATCGGCTCCGTGATTGCGATAATGAAACAAAGTAATGTTCCAGTCGGATTGCATATGTATCAGAAAACGTCTCAGGGCACCCGGTCGCTCAGGAAATTCAAAACTAATCAGACGTTCATTAGCAACTTTGCTGGTACGACCACCGACCATATACCGGATATGCAGTTTGGCCATTTCGTTATGAGTGAGATCCAGAGCTGGCAAACCATTGTTGTTCAGTTCCTGTACGATAGTCTGTAAATCAGCAGTATCATTGCTTTGAATACCAACAAATATATGAGCTTTCTGATCATCACCATAGCGATAATTGAATTCGGTAATATTTCTATTACCGATTAAATCAATGAAAAGACGAAAGCTACCAGGTTTTTCCGGGATGGTTACCGCAAAAATCCCTTCATGTCCCTCTGTCAGTTCACAGCGTTCAGAGACGTGGCGCAGTTGATGGAAATTCATATTTGCACCGCTGGTTACTGCGATTAGATTTTGATGCTGACATTGATTCCGGGCGATATAGGCTTTTAATCCGGCAAGAGCCAGTGCACCGGAGGTTTCCGTAATACTGCGGGTATCATCGAAAATGTCTTTAATTGCAGCACAAATACTATCGGTATCTACAATAATAATGTCATCCAGTAAGTCTTTGCATAGTGTGAATGTTTCTTCACCCACCAGTTTAACTGCAGTACCATCCGCAAACAGACCTACTTCTTTAAGTTCTATGCGTTTGCCGGCAGCAATAGATTGCTTCATAGCACAGGCATCTTCAGTTTCTACGCCGATTACTTTGACCTCCGGACGTACATTTTTAATGTACGCCGCCATTCCTGCAGCCAACCCGCCGCCACCAATAGCAACAAATACAGCATCAATAGGTTTCGGATGCTGGCGTAATATTTCCATACCGATGGTACCCTGTCCGGCAATGACATCCGGATCATCAAACGGTGGAATATATGTGAGGCCACTTTCGGCAACCAGTTGCATAGCATGGTTGTAGGCATCATTATAGGACTCACCAGCCAGTACTACTTTGCCACCGCGTTTTTTTACAGCATCGATTTTAATTTGTGGTGTGGTTTGTGGCATAACGATAGTTGCTTCACACCCCAGTTTTTGTGCTGAAAGTGCTACGCCCTGAGCATGGTTGCCGGCCGAGGCCGTGATGACACCTTTTTTCAGGGCATTTTTATCTAGTTTGGCCATTTTGTTATAGGCCCCGCGGATTTTGAAAGAGAATACAGGTTGTAAATCTTCCCGTTTCAGCCAGATGTGATTGTTCAGTCGATCTGACAGATTAGCAGCATAATCCAAGGGTGTTTCAATGGCCACATCATATACTGCGGCAGTAAGAATGCGGGTAAGGTAGTTTGTGTGATTGTTCATAATGTAGAATGAAAAACTGATTTTATTTTGCAGATTATCTGTTTAACTGAATTAATCAAAAATTAACGATAACGCGGCTGTTTTTTTTATGCAAGTAAATTTGCCAATATTGCTTCTCTTGTGCAGACTACTGTTTATAATAAGCGGTTATGGAAGTAGTTAATCGCGGTTAATTCAGATTTAAATTTGATAATAGAAATGATGAGAAATTTTTTTCGCTGGCTCATTACAACTATGCTGATGAGTGTTTTGCTACCGGCACATGCTGTAACTATGCCTGAAATTAATGCTGCTGCATATGCAGTGGCAGATCAGCAAAGTGGTACAGTTCTGGCTAGCCATGATAAAGATGCCCGGATTGAACCTGCTGCACTGACAAAGCTAATGACAGCTTATCTGGTATTAGATGCTTTGCATACGGGTAAACTGAAAGCGCAGCAACCGCTAAAAGTTTCCGCTACCGGCTGGCAGGCAGACGGTAGCCGGATGTTTTTACAGCAGGGTGTTCCGGTAAATGTGGAAACCGTTGTGCAGGGTATGCTGGTTATCTCAGCTAACGATGCAGCAATTACGCTGGCTGAGGCTGTGAGCGGAAACGAAAAAGCATTTGTGCGCAAGATGAATGCTGAGGCGCAAAAAATGGGACTGACAAATACCAATTTTGTCAATTGCACCGGATTACCGGCAGAGGGACAATATAGCAGTGTGGGGGATCTGCTGCTGCTGGCTCAGGCTTTGGTGCGCGATTTTCCGCAATATCAGAGCTGGTTTGCTAAAAAATCTTTTGCTTATAATGGTGTTACTCAGTTAAACCGTAATTTGCTCCTATTCAGAGATGATCAGGTAGATGGTCTGGCAGTAGGCTACACTATACATGGTGGTTACAATCTAGTTGTAAGCAGTAAACGCAATGAACGCAAAATTGTAGTTGTACTGGTAGGAGCTGACAGTAGTGAGGCCAGAGCGGCAGAGGGAAGTAAATTATTAAGCTGGGCTCTGACTAATTTTAATACGGTCAGATTATATCCGGCCGGACATAAAGTAAGTGATATTACTGTTTATAAAGGTGCACACAGGAAAGTAGCAGCAGGTTTTTTAGGTGATGCTTATGTCACTTTACCTTCTGGTAGTGCTAAACAATTATCTGTAGAGCTGGAGTCTGTTCAACCAGTGGTAGCTCCGGTGTACAAAGGCCAGAATATCGGAACTTTAAAATTGCTGTCAGGTAAACAGGAAATTGCCCGACAGAATGTTGTGGCACTGGAAAATGTGGGCGAAGCAAGCGGGTTTGGTCGCTGGCTGGATGGTATCGCCATGTGGTGGCATAACCTTTTTAACCGATAAAGCCGGCTGCTTTTTGAGAGATAAGCATTTATCTAAGCGACTAATTAATCAGTTTAACGGTAATATGTGCTGAATTGATTGATTTGTTTTAAAAAATAAACCCATCAGCTGATGGGTTTATTTTTAATTTCAGTTATTCATATGGATGACGGAGCAGAATGGTTTCTTCTCGATCAGGACCGGTAGAAATCATGGCAATCGGAGCACCGCAAATTTCTTCAATACGTTTCAGATAGGCTTTAGCATTGTCTGGTAGTGCGTCGTATGATTTCAGACCAAAAGTGCTTTCCTGCCAGCCTGGCATTGTTTCATAAATAGGTGTACAGGCAGAAACGGCGTCGGAACCACAAGGCAAAATATCTATTTTTTGCCCGTTATAATCATAACCGACACAAATATTAATGCTATCCATGCCGTCCATAACGTCCAGTTTAGTTAAACATAAGCCGGAAATACCATTTACTTGGATAGACCGTTTCATCAGAGCAGCATCAAACCAGCCGCAGCGGCGCGGACGTCCGGTTACTGCACCAAATTCATTGCCGCGTTCTGCCAGACCTTCACCCACGCTATCGAAAAGTTCGGTCGGGAATGGTCCGGAACCAACTCGTGTTGTGTAAGCTTTGACAATACCCAGTACGTAATCAATTTTAGTCGGTCCTACACCAGAACCAACAGCTGCCGCTCCGGCAATACAGTTAGAGGAGGTAACGAAAGGATAGGTACCGTAATCAATATCAAGGAAAGTACCCTGAGCACCTTCAAACAGCAAGGATTCACCACGGGCATTCATGTCGTTCAGTTCACGGGAAACATCTCCGACCATTGGTTTTATCTGATCGGCCAGTTCCAGAGTCTGTTGGTAAATTTTTTCAGCATCAAGTGCTTCCTGACCATACAGGCCGGTAAGCTGGCAGTTATAAATAGCTACTGCATCTTTAATTTTCTGCTGTAAAACATCAGGCTGAAATAAATCCATAATACGAACTGCACGCCGGGCAATCTTGTCTTCATATGCAGGTCCGATACCACGACCGGTCGTGCCGATTTTCTTATCGCCTTTAGCTGCTTCACGAGCATGATCCAGAGCGATATGATAGGGGAGAATTAAGGGACAGGTCGGTGCAATGGTTAATTGTTTGGTTACATCAATACCCGCCTGCTGTAATTCAGCCATTTCGCTAAGCAGGGCTTCTGGTGATACGACAACACCAGAACCGATAAAACAACGTTTACCTGTATGTAAAATACCACTGGGAATCAGGCGCAAAACAGTTTTTTTGCCATTGACCACCAGAGTATGCCCTGCATTATGTCCGCCCTGATAACGTACCACGCCGGAGGCACGTTCAGTCAGCCAGTCTACAATTTTACCTTTGCCTTCATCACCCCACTGGGTGCCGACAACAACGACGTTTTTTGCCATATGGTTTTACCTGCTCATACTAAGGGTTAATTATTGCTACAAAGGAATCAGCTGCCATTGCTGGTTTTGCCATACCAGCTGGCGGTCGCATCCTCTGATATCGTTACATTCGGGAGTGTAATCAATAATGACACACTCACCGGCTGAACGCAGTTGCTCTATTTCGGTTTTTGCAGCAGAGGCATCTTGTACGCTGACTTTTATGCCGCGCAGTTTTTCTACCGGAGGCAGATGCCCGATTAAATCACGTAAATCAAAACTAAAGCCAGAAGCAGGGCGGTTACGGCCAAAATATTTACCCAGACCATTATAACGTCCGCCTCGTGCCAGTGCGTCCGGCCAGTCTTCGCTATAGGCAGCAAACAGCAACCCGGTATGGTAGTTGTCTACTCGCAATTCACTTAAATCAATAAATATATTATGGTTTGCAAATGCTGTGCAGATTTGCCGGAGCTGCTGTAATGCTTCACTTATTTCCGGCAGGTCTGGCAGACAGTCTGCGGCAGTCTGCAATACTGTCTGGGTTCCATATAATGCAGGTAAAGCGACGAAAGCTTTAATCCATTGCTCAGGAAGCTGCCATTGTTGTACACACTGCTGAACTGCGGCAGCATCTTTAGCCTGCATCAGTTGTAATAAAGTTGCCGCCTGTTGTGTAGTCAGGCTGGCAGCATTAGCCAGTGTATGAAAAATACCGATATGCCCAAGTGACAGTGTTGGTTTGGGTACATTGACAATGGCCAGGCTTTTGAGCATTAAATCAATAAGTTCGATGTCGGCTTCGATACCCGCGTACCCATATAATTCAGCACCGATCTGTAAAGGCTCCCGGGTACTTAAAAATCCGTCAGGCCGTGCATGTAAAACCGGACCGGCATAACACAGTCGGTTAATCCCGCTATTGGCTGACAGCAGATGAGCATCTATACGGGCAACCTGAGGTGTGATATCTGCACGCAGGCCAAGTTGCCGGCCACTAAGCTGATCGACAACACGGATGGTTTTTAGTGACAGCCCTTCATCAATACGGGTAAGTAAAGACTGGCTGTATTCAAGTAAAGGGGGGCTGACGAGTTCGTAGCCATGGACGCGATAAAGTGCTAACAGCTGTTCTTTGGCGCTTTCAAGCTGGCGCGCCGCTGAAGGTAGAATGTCGGCAATATATTCGGGCAATTGCCAAGACTGCATTGGGATTCCTCACAAAATACAAGCCACACTGAACCTGACGGAACAGTGTGACGTGGACGTGGAAAGGCAGCTGAATGTTGTGCCTGAGGTCTTTTAAAATATCACTTTATCACAATTTAACGTTTTTATACCAGAGACAATTAGATTCTGATTACCATTTTACCCAGCCTGTAGCCCAGGTAACTAAAATGATACCGCCAAATATAATTCGGTACCACGCAAAAGGGACATAATTTTTATGAGCAACAAAGCGCAGTAAAGCCTTCACTGCTACCAGGGCAGAAAGAAATGCGGCAACAAAACCAATAGCAATCAACAATAAATCATCCCGGGTAAACTCATGCAGATGCTTAAGCATGTCGTAACCGGTGGCAGCAATCATTACTGGTACGGCCAGAAAAAAAGAAAACTCTGTTGCTGCTTTGCGCTCAATCCCCCAAAGCATGCCGCCCATAATCGTACTTCCAGAACGAGATGTACCGGGAATTAATGCCAGAATTTGCGCCAGTCCGACGATAAGTGCATCGCGAGGCCGCATGTCCTCAACAGTTTTAACTTTCGGTTCGGTACGGCTCTGACGTTTTTCAATCCAGAGAATCAGTAAACCGCCTATTACAAGTGCTGTAGCAACAGTAATTGGATTAAACAGATAATGCTTGATTTGTTCACTGAACAGTAAACCCATGATGGCTGCGGGAATAAAGGCTATAGCCAGATTAAGAACGAAACGGTTGGTAGCCGGTTCTTTACCAATATGGGTAATGATATGAGCAAATCGGTGTTTATATTCAAAAACAATGGCAAGAATTGCACCAAGCTGTATCGTAATGTCGAATACTTCACCTGTAGTCTCAAATTTCAGCAGATTACCGACTACTATCAGATGTCCGGTACTGGAAACAGGCAGAAATTCGGTCAAACCTTCTACAATGCCCAGAATCAGGGCTTTTAAAAACAAGACAATATCCATTTTATTTACTGTATTTGTGTATTTAAGCCATGAAATTTATACAAAACAATAGTGTGTTTAAGGTTAAACACACTATTGTTTTGATCGAAGACCAGAGTCTATCGATTGGCAGAGGCTGCCAGTGAGGCACCTATGCTTTTGGGTAGTTTACGTGTGCTTGCAGCATGTGCGCTATTCTCATTGCGTACTTTTTCAATTAGTTCATTCATTGTTTTCATTCCTGCAGCAAACCCTTGCGGAAATTTAAGTACGTATTTGCCGCCTACAATAACAGTAGGTGTTGACGTAATATTGTATTTTTCGCCCATTTTACGCATGCTGGTTGCTGCAGCAGAGTTTTCCAGACTGTTATAGGCTTTTACCAGTTTCTGACCGTCAAATGCAGTCTGTTTTACTGCCCATTTATTGAATACGTCAGGTTGCCATAATTCAATATGTTTATTAAAAACAGCATCAAAAATCAGCGGGTCTGCCTGTAATTTCATGCCGGTACTGTTTACTGCTGCAGCTACACGGGCAAGATTGAAATAAACATCATCATCCCAGACAACATGAACGGGTCGCAGATAGGTATCAGGCGCAAAAGATTTCATTTCTTTGAGCATAAATGGCTCAAGATGTGAGCAGTGGATACAGCTGTAGGAGAAAAATTCCAATACTTCCACTTTGTTTTTATGCAGTTGAGGAATGGGTGTTTTTAGTACATCGTAATCTACGGATTCTGTTGCAGCTTGTGCCAGAGCGCTGATACAAGCCAGTGTTGCCAACAAAGATGTTATAAATTTTTTAAGCATGTTAATTTCCTGTTTAATAAATCCGGATGACTCAGGATGCTGTTCTGGTCAGGCTGTCAATGTTATGCTGCTGTAAAATTCGTTTAATCTGCTCAGCCTGATTCCGAGTCAGCTTATCAGTCTGAACACGATATTTGATTGTACCGTTCACTTTAGCATTATGTACGCTGCTATTAATTCCCAGCATTACTAGTTTGGCACGCTGGGCATCAGCATCAGTACGGTTGTTATATGAACCGATTTGTAAAAAAACTTTGTCTTCACTATGCTGCTTTGCTGCAGCACGCTGAGCTTTTTCAAGACTACCGTTATTCAGAATTTGTTCCGGAGTTATATCTGTATGACTGACTGGGGGTGCTTTTCTGGGTGTTTTTTCTGGTGTTTTATGTGGTATGGGTGGTTGTGTTGTCGGTGTGTGTTCAATAGTAATGTCATTTTCAATCCCTCCCACATTGACCGGTTGTGAAGCTGGTATAGTTTCCGGAGTTTCACCTGTGGTTCCTGAAGACGCAGGAGTATCAGGAGTAAAGATTTGAGAAGATGCTGTTGTACTATTGGCCGGAGTAAGTATTTCGGGTTGTGGCGGAACAGAAGCAGCGGGATTATCAAGATTTTTAAAATCTGATTTGCTTTTATTCAGGAAGAACAGGATACAGGCAATGATTAAGGTTGCAAGAAGCAAACCTATTATAAAGCTGACAAGCCCCTTACCTGCCTGACGAAGTGGTGTGTACATATGCATGTTAAAAGCCTTTATGTTTGGCATTATATACGGCAAATTCTGTTCAGAACCGCAAGTTATCTGTATAGATAACATTATCAATTTCAGTTCTGCTGATATTATAAAGCACGGCGGAAACTTATGGCGCGTAAAATGTGACTGGTTTCAACATCATGTATATCATTCATATCTGCTAAGGTACGTGCAATACGTAAAATACGATGAAAACTGCGTGCTGACAGCGACAATTTTTCCATCACACTGGCCAGGGTTTGTTTGGCTTCAGGGGTGATTCGGGCTATATCATCCAGTTCACGGTTGCTCAGTTGAGCATTGATTTTACCCTGACGCTGATACTGGCGCGAGCGTGCTGTTTTGACACGCTCACGAATACTGCTGCTGTTTTCACCGTTTGCCTGCTGTAGCAAATCACTGGCAGGTAAACTAGGCACTTCAATTATCAGGTCTATACGGTCAAGCAGCGGACCGGAAATTTTATCACGGTAACGGTTTATGGCTTCGGGCGTACAGCGACATGGTTTAACTGGATGTCCGAGATAGCCACAAGGGCAGGGGTTCATTGCTGCTATCAGCTGGAATTCAGCTGGATAAGTAGCCTGACGTGCTGCGCGTGAGATATGAATTTCTCCGCTTTCCAGTGGTTCACGCAGAACTTCAAGAACTTTCCGGTCGAATTCCGGCAGTTCGTCCAAAAATAAAATACCATGATGTGCCAGTGAAATTTCACCTGGTCGGGGATCGGAGCCACCACCTACCAGTGCAACAGCCGAAGTACTATGGTGGGGCGAGCGAAATGGCCGGTTCAGGCGGTATTTTTGCCGTCCGTGAGGCAACAATGACTGTAATGACCAGACACTGACGAGCTCTTTGGCTGTAAGTGGCGGTAAGATACCGGGTAGACGTTGTGCCAGCATAGATTTACCGGTTCCAGGCGGTCCGGACATGAGGATGCTGTGACCGCCGGCTGCGGCGATCTCCAGTGCCAGTCTAGCTGTTTGTTGCCCGCGTACATCGGCCATATCAGGATAGTGTGTTTCATCAGGCTGTTGTTGTATATGTTGTACATCAACAGGGGAAAGTGGTTGATCCTGATTAAGATGAGCTGCTACTGCCAATAATGTATCAGCGCCATAAACATGCGCATCAGGTAACAGGGCAGTCTGAAAAGCATTATCTGAGGGCAGAATAAATGAACGCTGGTACTGTCTGGCTGCTTCTGCCATGGCGATAGCCCCGCGGATAGGCCTGATCTGACCGGACAGGCCAAGTTCTCCGGCCAGTTCATACTGATGCAGATTGGTACCATCAATCTGACCGGATGCTGCCAGTATGCCGATAGCTATCGGTAAATCAAACCGGCCTGATTCTTTGGGTAAATCAGCGGGTGCCAGATTAACGGTAATTTTTTTAGCCGGAAAGTCAAAACCGGACTGAATAATAGCCGCTCTTACCCGATCTCTGCTTTCTTTAACTTCTGTATCCGGCAGACCAACAATGCTGAATGCAGGTAAGCCGTTGGCCAGATGAGCTTCTACCTCTACAAGTGGTGCTGCCATGCCAGCCAGAGCACGACTATAAACAACTGCCCATGACATGGCGTAATTCCTTAGTCAGACAAATCAGTATGATTATCTGTCGGAGCAACCGGATCGGTGGTTTCATGGTTGTTATTATTTTGTGCTAACAACGCTTCCAGCGCGATCACTCTGCTTTCCAGTTCAGCCAGTTTTTCCCGGGTTTTTAGTAAAACCTGTTGCTGAATATCGAATTCTTCACGTGTAATCAAATCCATCCGGTTAAAAGCACTGCCAAGCATGGATTTAACATTTTTTTCCATATCTTTGATGGGACTGTTACTGATGGTATCGCCGAGTTTATCGCTGATGTCTTCAAAAAATTTTTTGCTGATCATGACCTGAATCCTTTTAATGGCAAGGTAATCAATGTCTGTGATTGTACGGGTGAAACAGTCTGAGATGCAATGCTTATATGCTGTGCTGTTTACGGTGCAGTGAACACAATATTGTAATGCTTGCCGTCAACAGTTAAATCACCAAGAAAGTCATTACGTTCGTCAACACATACGGGCAATACGGCACGGTAAGCTGTCCATACCCCCTGTCCCTGCGGTTTGAAGTCGGTACGATTAAAACCCAGACTCATATTGCGCATGGTGAAATGTATGCTGATTCGTTTTACAGAAGCAGGTACTTTACGCATGCTGATATCAAAAGGTTTAGTGATATCTGCCGGAGGCGTAAATTGAATGACAGCTCCTCCAGGTAATATACATCCGGTGCGGACATTACAGTTACTGAGGGTGCTCAAAGCATCGGTACGGGTGTTATGCCAGAAAACTATGCCAATAATAAGCGGAACAGCTATGATAAAAATAAGTAGTCCGATGATAACAGCAGTTGATTTTTTTGCGGGCTGATTCATGAGATTAGCTGACCAATATAAATTAAGAAAAATTATCCGGTAATTGCAGTACAGGTGGTCGTGAATACACAGAGGTGGTAATACTTATTATTGTTGTTCCAGTATGATGCCATGAACACCCAGTGTCATCCAGTCTGGCTGTGCAATGAGCTGAGCGTTTGTTTGCTGTAAAACCATAACGGGTACAGAGGAAGGCTGATTATGCAGCAGATGAAGCAGCAGATGAATATCTTCATGCTGGCCTACCGGCCAGATTATCGCCGCAGCTGTTTGTGCCTGTAGCCACTCTTCACTGTTATGACATATAGCCCAGATAGCGCTGACAGGATGCAGATTCGCCAGTTGCTGTAGCTGATTTGCTGGTGTGTAAATAATTGATTCTGCTGCTATTCCTGAATGGTAAGGGTATATTTTTAAGGCAGGTTCCTGCTTTGACGCGGTATAAAAACCTGTATTTAAATTTCCGCTCATATGAGCAGGGATGGCTAATGCGGCCAGAATAGGTGCATTAGCAGGTAATATGGGGGTAACAGTAAGACAACCTGGCTGCTGCCAGCTCCAGCTTTGCTGTTCTCGTGCAGTTAGTTGTCCCTGCCACTGATCGGCAGCAATGCGATAAAATTGCAAATGTACGTGGGCATGTTCGTAACGATGAGTTTTGCTTATCCATGGTGTAGCTGAATTAACGGTTATGCCCAGTTCTTCGGCAAATTCCCGCTGCAATGCCGCCAGTGGACTTTCCCCTGATTCTACTTTACCGCCTGCAAATTCCCAGTACCCCGCATATGCTTTACCTGCTGGACGTGAACTAAGCAGAAATTCACCGCGCTGGTTATAAAGGACACCGGCAACTACTTCGATGAGATTATCCTGCGTCATTTAGCATACTCTGCTACAGCAAAAGC
Source organism: Snodgrassella sp. ESL0323 (assembly GCF_013346865.1). Taxonomy (NCBI): domain Bacteria; kingdom Pseudomonadati; phylum Pseudomonadota; class Betaproteobacteria; order Neisseriales; family Neisseriaceae; genus Snodgrassella; species Snodgrassella sp. ESL0323. The sequence goes on from NZ_JAAEDT010000012.1 coordinate 194,730, forward strand.
CACTATGTAGTCGTCTTCATCTGTGAGACTCAGATGGATACGGCCAATGTTTTTTTGTTTGAGCCATTGTGCTAATGGCTTTTCAACAATAAATTCAGGCCGGCCGAGTTCATTATGACCGATTCCGATATTGCGTAAGGTTACTGGACTGCGCAGACCGGTATGGACGGCTTTGGCAAAAGCTTCTTTAGCGGCAAAGCGTTTGGCCAGAAACTGTACAGGATGATTGGCTGAAGGCCACTCTAGTGCTTCAATCCGTGACAGCATTTTTGCGGCTACGGCATTGGCACCATAGGTTTTACACATTTTGGCAATACGCTCAATTTTAACTAAATCTGTACCTATGCCGTAAATCATGTTGTTCCTTTTGCTGGTAAAAGGTTAGGTTAATAAGGAAGGCTGCGTGCACGGAAAATAGTGGTCTTCATTTGTTCAATGGCTTGTGGTAAGCCGATGAAAATAGCCTGAGCAATCAGGGCATGACCAATATTCAGTTCGTTTATAGCCAAAATTTTAGCAATAGGGGTGACATTGTGAATATTCAGACCATGGCCGGCATTAACAATTATGCCCATTTCACTGGCCTGATGAGCTGCTTCTTCGATTCGTGTCAGCTGCTGCCGGCGCTGATGGATTTGAGGTGCATCAGCATAAGCACCGGTATGCAGCTCAATAACTGGTGCACCGACTTCCTGACAGGCCTGTATCTGTCGGCTATCTGCATCAATAAACAGTGATACGCGTATCCCCGCAGCTGTCAGTTTCTGGACATATTCTGCTACTTTATCCTGTTGTGACAGAACATCCAGTCCGCCTTCTGTGGTAATTTCCTGTCTTTTTTCCGGTACGATACATACGTCGGCAGGCTGAACAGCCAGAGCGTTGTCAAGCATTTCCGGGGTAAGTGCCATTTCCAGATTAAGACGGGTGCTGATGGCATTTTTTACGGCAAATACATCAGCATCATGAATATGGCGGCGATCTTCACGTAAATGCATGGTAATCAGATCGGCACCATGTGTTTCGGCAAGCAGTGCTGCTTCCAGCGGGCTAGGATAGATACTGCCGCGAGCGTTACGTACTGTTGCTACATGATCTATGTTTACGCCAAGTAACATAAGTTTTTACCTAGTGCTGAGTTAAATGGATGTCACGATACTTTACCTTTTTCCGGCGGTAAAGATAACCGGTTTAACTTTATTTATCTGCAAATAAATCGTTGTCAAAAAGGTCTGGATTGTGTTCCGGTGTATCGGTTCGAAGATGGCAGACCAGATGCAAATCGGTTTTTACCTGACAGCAGCAGGGAAGTATCTCTCCCGGGGCGATAAAGGCCAGTGGCTGTTCTGCATAACTGACCTGTCCGGATAGCAGTTTGAGCCGGCATGAACCACAATAACCGCTGCGACACTGATATTCAACTTCATGTCCGGTACGTTCCAGACCTTCCAGCAGTGTTTCATCCTGCTGAAGAGTGAATGTTTTGTCGCAGGTGGTGATTAAGCTCATTTTAGCTGAAGCTGCTCCGGTAGGTTTTGTTGAAAACTGGGTTCAGACAGAAGTTTTAAAGTTCAAAATCGCTTAAGTCGTCTTCATTAAGTTCGGCATCAATCTGACCAACCAGATATGAGCTGACTTCTACTTCCTGTGGTGCTACCTGAACATTGTCGGAAGACAACCATGCATTAATCCACGGAATGGGATTTTGTTTGGCATGTTCAAAAGCCGGCGGTAAGCCTACAGCCTGCATACGCAGGTTGGTGATATATTCGACATACTGACCAAGAATATCTTTGTTCAGACCAATCATGGATCCGTCTTTAAATAAATATTCTGCCCAGTCTTTTTCCTGTATGGCAGCACGACGGAAAAGCCGGAAACATTCTTCTTCCGTTTCAGCCGCTATCACCGCCATTTCCGGATCATCTGCACCGGTACGCATCAGGTTAAGCATTTGCTGAGTGCCAGTGAGGTGTAAAGCTTCATCACGGGCAATCAGTTTGATGATTTTGGCATTGCCTTCCATCAGTTCGCGCTCAGCAAAAGCAAAGGAGCATGCAAATGAAACATAAAAGCGGATTGCTTCCAGTACATTGACACACATCAGGCATAAATACAGCTTTTTCTTCAGTTCATGTAAATTGATTACAATGGTTTTACCGTTAATTTCATGTTCACCTACGCCCAGTAAGTTGTAGTACTGGGTATATTCGATTAAATCATCGTAGTAACAGGCAATTTCTTCAGCACGGGCAATAATGTGCTTGTTTTGTACAATATCATCAAATACAACTGAAGGATCATTCACGATATTGCGGATAATGTGTGTGTAACTGCGTGAATGAATGGTTTCAGAAAAAGACCATGTTTCAATCCATGTTTCCAGCTCAGGAATAGATACTAGAGGCAGTAAGGCAACATTAGGACTGCGCCCCTGAATGGAATCAAGCAGGGTCTGATATTTCAGATTACTGATAAAAATATGCTTTTCATGCTCTGGTAAATTGGCATAATCGATGCGATCACGCGATACATCGACTTCTTCAGGGCGCCAAAAGAATGAAAGCTGTTTTTCAATCAGTTTTTCAAATATATCAAATTTCTGCTGGTCATAACGGGCTACATTAACCGGCTGTCCGAAGAACATCGGTTCTGTCAAGGCATTATTCGGTTTTTGACAGAATGTACTGTAATTCATAGACAGATGTTCACAGGCCATGGCGATACTCTTTATTTAATTAATGTAGAAAAAGGAGATAAGGGTGCTGATGCACCCTTGTTTAATCAGATTTTGCAAGCACCGCTGGCGCAACCGTCATCCTGAATACTGGTTTGCATATCATCGGCACCATCACGGGTATTCTGGTAATACAAAGTTTTCAGACCAAATTTATAGGCTGTCAGCAAATCTTTGATTAATTGCTTCATCGGGACTTTTTGTCCTTCAAAACGCTGCGGATCGTAATTGGTATTGGCAGATATCGACTGGTCGATAAATTTCTGCATAATACCGACTAAATGCAGATAACCTTCATTATTTGGCATATCCCAGAGCAATTCATACTGGTTGTGCAGACGTTCGAATTCCGGTACTACCTGTTTAAGAATACCGTCTTTGGACGCCTTGACAGATACCAGCCCGCGTGGTGGTTCAATACCGTTTGTAGCATTGGCAATCTGGCTGGATGTTTCTGATGGCATAAGTGCCGTTAGTGTGGAATTACGCAGGCCGTGTTTAACTATATCGGTACGCAATGACTCCCAGTCCAGATGCAGAGGTTCCTGACAGATTTTATCCAGGTCTTTTTTGTATGTATCAATCGGTAATAAACCCCGAGCATAAGTAGTATCGCTGAATTTAGGGCATGCTCCCAGTTCCTGTGCCAGTTTGACAGAAGCTTTCAGCAGATAATATTGAATGGCTTCAAAAGTCCGGTGCGTAAGGTTTATGGCAGAACCATCACTGTATTTAACGCCATTTTTAGCCAGATAGTATGCAAAGTTAATGACACCGATACCTAATGTCCGCCGGTTCATGGTAGCCAATTCAGCTGCTTTGATAGGGTAGTTCTGATAATCCAGCAAAGCATCCAGAGCACGGGTAGCCAGCTCGGCCAATTCTTCGAGTTCTTCCAGATTTTCCAGTGCACCCAGATTAAATGCTGAAAGGGTACAGAGAGCTATTTCCCCCTCAGGGTCTTTAATGTCATTTAACGGACGGGTAGGTAAAGCAATTTCCAGACACAGATTTGACTGACGAACCGGAGCCAGCTTCGGGTCAAACGGGCTGTGGGTATTACAATGGTCGACATTCTGAATGTAAATACGTCCGGTACCGGCACGTTCCTGCATTAATAATGAAAATAAATCCACGGCCGGAATACTGCGGTGGTTGATGCTGTTGTCTTTTTCGTATAAAACATAAAGACGTTCGAATTCGTCCTGATCAGCAAAAAATGCATCATATAATCCTGGGACATCTGAAGGTGAAAACAGACTTATATTTTCACCCTTAATCAGGCGGGTATACAGCAGGCGATTAATTTGTACACCGTAGTCAAGATGCCGTACACGGTTTTCTTCAACTCCACGGTTGTTTTTCAATACCAGCAGATTTTCTACTTCCAGATGCCACAAAGGATAGAACAGGGTAGCAGCACCACCGCGGACACCGCCTTGTGAGCAGGATTTCACAGCTGCCTGAAACATCTTATAAAATGGAATACAGCCTGTATGCTGTGCCTCTCCGCCACGGATTTCGCTGCCCAGTGCACGGATCCGGCCAGCATTAATGCCAATGCCTGCGCGCTGAGATACATACTTCACAATTGCACTGGTAGTTGCATTGATGCTATCAAGACTATCATCACATTCAATCAGTACGCATGAAGAAAACTGACGGGTTGGGGTGCGAACACCTGACATAATTGGTGTTGGCAGGGAAATTTTAAAAGTACTGATGGCATGATAGAATTTTTTTACATAAGTCAGTCTTGTAGCCTGAGGGTAACGGGCGAACAGGCACATTGCTACCAGCATGTATAAAAACTGCGGACTTTCAAAAATTTGTTTGGTAACACGGTTCTGAACCAGATATTTGCCTTCCAGCTGTTTAACTGCAGCATATGAGAAAGTTAAATCACGGTTATGTTCTATGCAGTCATTCAGTTCATCAAATTCAGCGCGAGAATAATCTTCTAAAATATGTTTATCGTACTTACCTGATTCTGTCAGCTTACTCACATGATCATACAGGTGAGGTGGCTCAAACTGGCCGAAAGCAATTTTACGCAGATGAAAGATAGCTAAGCGGGCTGCCAGATACTGATAATCCGGTGTTTCTGTGGAAATCAAGTCGGCTGCTGCTTTAATAATGGTTTCGTGAATATCGTCAGTACGAATACCATTATAAAATTGAATGTGTGAGCGCATTTCGACCTGAGATACGGATACATTATCCAGGCCTTCTGCAGCCCATGTAACGACCTGATGAATTTTATCCAGATTGATGTCTTCCAAACTACCATTACGTTTGGTTACTTTAAGGTTGGCAACCGCATTCATGAGTTATTCTTTCTAGCACAATTGACGCAGAAAAAAACAGTGCCAACACAAAATGTAGTGGTCAACTGTTATTTCAAACACAATATACTGGTTTTTTGCTTTAAAAAAAAGACTTGTCAAAACTGACTATATCCGCTTCTTCATAATGGTTGGGTTAAGTGAAGTAATGATTTTTGTTGATTGACAAGCAGTTTGCTTTGATTTGTCTCAATTTGAATAAAATTGTAAAAAAAATTATTAATTTTTTTGTTTTATTAGTTTTTTTATATCAGGGGATAAGTTTATGCTGTATATATCTACATTTACAGGAAAAAAGAAAAACTGCCTAAAATATAAGCTCAGCACAGCTTCGTTTAATTTCAGGCAGCAATGACAACGATTAGTATCTAGTGTTGCAATAGTGACTCATCTAGTTTTAAGTCATTGTTGTAATTGATACTAATCTGACTTTCAAGAACTGTTCGGGCAATGGACTTGGCTTCTTCGAGTGAATGCATGGTATAGCTGCCACACTGATAGCGGTTAAGTTCAGGTATGCGGCTCTGATCAGTTACCGCAAGCACATCCTGCATAGATTCCGCCCAGGCTTTGGCCACAGTTGCTTCATCAGGTGTTCCGATCAGACTCATATAAAAACCGGTGCGGCAGCCCATTGGTGAGATATCAATAATTTCTACTTGATCACTGTTAAGATGGTCGCGCATGAATCCGGCAAACAAATGCTCAAGAGTATGCATGCCTTTTTCAGGCAGTATAGTCTGATTCGGTTTGCAGAAGCGTAAATCAAATACAGTAATGTCATCTCCTTTGGGTGTGGTCATATTCTTAGCCACACGTACCGCCGGAGCATGCATACGGGTATGGTCTACAGTAAAACTGTCGAGTAATGGCATGATGATTCCCTCGCAATTATCAGTTTAAAATTTTTCGTGCATTGGCAAACAGACGGTACCAGCCGGACATTTCCGGCCAGTCACGCGGAGCCCAGCTCATTTGCGCTGTCTGGAATACCCGTTCAGGATGCGGCATCATAATGGTGACGCGGCCGTCCGTACTGCTGACACCGGCAATACCGGCCGGAGAGCCATTCGGATTGAGCGGATATATATCCGTTACCTGATTCTGACCATCAATATACTGGAGTGCAACAGAAAGATCTGCCGGTATGGCGTCATTGGTCAGATGAGCAAAATCTGCTCGTCCTTCACCATGACTCACTACTACCGGTAAACTACTTCCGACCATATCAGCCAGAATTAATGATGAGGAAGCCGGAATAGTGACCATACTCAGGCGAGCTTCAAACTGTTCGGAAATATTGCGCCGAAAGCGTGGCCAGTTATCTGCACCCGGGATGATTTCAGCCAGATTGCTGAGCATCTGACAGCCGTTACACACGCCTAGTGTCAGTGTATCCTGTCTGTCAAAGAATTCTGCAAACTGTTGTCGCAGTTGTTCATTAAATAGGATACTTTTTGCCCATCCTTCTCCGGCGCCTAGTACATCACCATAGCTGAATCCGCCACAGGCAGCCAGCAGTTGAAAATCACTTAATTTAACCCGTCCGCTTAGTAAATCACTCATATGAACATCGTAAGTTTCGAAATTAGCGCGGGTAAATGCAGCCGCCATTTCTAATTGTCCGTTAACGCCTTGTTCACGAAGAATGGCAACTTTAGGCTGCTGATGTCGATGAATATAAGGTAAAGCAATATCTTCTTCCGGATTAAAGCTCAGGCTGGCAAATAATTCTGACATCTGTTCCTGCTCCAGTAAGGCAAATTCACTGTCTGCACAGCAAGGATTATCGCGTAAGCGTTGCATTTGATAACTGGTTTCACTCCACCTCTTTTGCAATTCAACCCGGTTTTCATTGAGTAAAACAGTATTACCATGCTGAACCATTAACCGGTCAGTTGTATTGATGTGACCAAGCACATGTAAAGTTTCAGCCATGCCGGCAGAGGCAAAAGCATTCTGAATGCTGGCAAGGTCATCATTGTGTATCTGAATAACCGCACCAAGCTCTTCTGTAAACAGACTGCGTACAGCGGCATCTTGCAGCTTCTGATTCTGGCTGTGCTTATTGGTTTGCCGGATGAGAGATGCAATATCAATAGTCACCCCGATATGGGCAGCAAACATCATTTCAGCCAGTGTTACTACCAATCCGCCATCACTGCGGTCATGATAGGCCAGAATTTTATGTTCCTGAATCAATGACTGAATAAGTGTGAAAAATTTAGAAATGATTTCGGGATTGCTGATATCCGGAGCTAAACCGCAGAGATTTTTCCATACCTGCTGCAAAGCACTTCCACCCATTCGGCTGTATCCTTGACCGAGGTCAATGGCCAGCAGGGTAGTATCTGCAATATTCTGTAACTCTGGTGTCACTGTGTTGAGCACATTCTGAACCGGTGCAAAGGCTGTGATGACAGCGGATAAAGGCGAAACTACCCTTTTTTCTTCACCGGCATCATGCCAGCGTGTTTGCATTGATAATGAATCTTTGCCTACAGGTATACTGATTTGCAGTTTCTGGCACAGTTCGGATACGGCTTTGACAGTCTCATACAGACGGGCATCTTCTCCGGCAAAACCACAGGCAGCCATCCAGTTGGCAGAAAGTTTAATTTTGCCCATTTCTCCGATGTCTGTGGCAGCAATATTGGTTAATGCTTCACCAACTGCCATACGCCCTGAGGCTGCACCGGAAAATAAGGCTACAGGTGATTTTTCACCCATACTCATGGCTTCGCCACGTAAGGTATTAAAGCCCATTTTGGTTACGGCAACGTCTGCAACCGGTGTCTGATATCTTCCAATCATCTGATCGCGATGCGTGAGGCCGCCAACACTGCGGTCGCCAATAGTAATCAGAAATTGTTTGCTGGCTACAGCAGGCAGACCTAATACTCTGTACAGACTTTCACGAATATCCAGTTTACTTCCGTCAAAAGGAGGAATCTCTTCAATAACGGCAGAATCTGTACGGGTCACTTTAGGTGGTTTGCCCAGTAACACGTCCAGAGGAATATCTACCGGGTTGTTATTGAATAATTCATCACGTAATTGTAGCTGGCCATCATCAGTAGCTGTGCCGACAACAGCAAACGGACAACGTTCACGCTGGCATATGGACTGAAATATTTCCAGATTTTCAGGCTGTACTGCCAAAACATAGCGTTCCTGAGCTTCATTACACCAAATCTGCAACGGATTAAGGCCGTGTTCTTCAAGTGGTATGCGGCGTAACTGAAAGATTGCCCCGCGGCCGGCATCGTTGACCAGCTCCGGAAAAGCGTTAGATAAACCACCTGCACCAACATCATGGATGGATATAATCGGATTTTCTGAGCCAAGTTGCCAGCAGCGGTCAATAACTTCCTGTGCGCGCCGCTCAATTTCAGGATTACCACGCTGCACTGAGTCGAAATCCAGATCAGCATGATTTGCTCCGGTACTCATACTGGAGGCTGCTCCGCCGCCCAGCCCGATCAGTAAGCCCGGTCCGCCCAGCTGAATAAGTAATGCACCTGCAGGAATATTGTCTTTGAAAACCTGCTGAGCCTGTATATTACCTAGTCCGCCTGCAATCATAATAGGTTTATGAAAGCCGCGCATAGTACCACTGAATAATTCTTCAAAGGTACGGAAATAGCCGAGCAAATTAGGACGACCAAATTCATTATTAAAGGCCGCGCTACCGATCGGGCCATCCAGCATGATATCCAGCGCACTGCTGATATGTGCTGGCTTACCGTACTGATTACGTGTAGTTGTATATTGTTCCCATGGCTGAGTAAATTCGGGAATACAAAGATTAGAAACACTGAAACCACTTAAACCCGCTTTAGGACGTGCGCCTTTTCCTGTAGCGCCTTCATCACGGATTTCCCCACCAGAGCCGGTTGCAGCGCCGGCAAAAGGTGCGATAGCGGTAGGGTGGTTATGGGTTTCCACCTTCATCAGAATATGTGTTTCTTCAGTGCTGAATTGATATTTCTGCTGTTGATTTGCCTGTGGGTAAAAGCGTTCTATACTGGCACCGGCAATGATTGATGAATTGTCTTTGTAAGCGACCAGTGTACCTTCAGGATACGCCTGATGCGTAGCCCGAATCATGCCAAATAGGGATTCAGGTTTGGCTTCATCATCAACAATAAATTTGGCATTAAATATTTTGTGTCGACAATGTTCTGAGTTTGCCTGAGCAAACATCATCAGTTCTACATCGGTAGGATTACGTTGCAGTTGCTGATAATTTTCAACCAGATAATCTATTTCATCTGCGGATAATGCCAGCCCCATTTGCTGGTTAGCTGCTTGCAGAGCTGTTTTGCCATTTGCCAGTATGTCAATACTGGTAAAACTTTTTGCCGCAGTTGTGTGAAACAGTTGTGCAGCGTCCGCTACAGCAGTTAGTACACTTTCTGTCATGCGGTCGTGTAGTATGGTTTGCCAGCTATCCTGTTCCTGCTGACTAAGCTCGCGCGAAAATGAATACAGGATGCCGCGCTCAATGCGCTCAATTACGTTTAGTCCGCAATTGTGTGCAATATCGGTTGCTTTGGATGCCCACGGTGAAATAGTGCCCAGACGGGGTGTAACCAATAATTGCGTGCCTGTCAGAGTATTGCTGTTCTGATGGGTAGCACGTAAAAGTTGAAGCAGTTTTTGCTGTTGACCAGAATCAAGTTCGGTGGCTGAAGCCACAAAATAGCGATATTCGCTGTTTATCTGAATATTACAATCCAGTTGTAATCTGGCTGCCTGCTGTAACAATTTTTCGATACGAAACGGGGATAGTGCGGCCTCGCCGCACAGTGACAGAACAACTGACATGATGAGAGTAGCTCACTTTAGTAGTGGGTTTTGGCTGAAACGCAATTTTACGCGAAAAATAAGTGCTTTGCTTAAATTTATGTTATTAAATCATGGTAGTTTGAGTTTCAGATAAGGATATGGTAGTTTTTAGCACTGTGGATACAGTAAAAAGGAACATGGCGGCATGAAAAAAATTGAAGCAATTGTTAAACCGTTTAAGCTGGATGATGTACGTGAAGCTTTGTCTGATGTAGGTTTCAGCGGAATGACTGTGTCTGAGGTAAAAGGTTTTGGTCGGCAGAAAGGACATACAGAAATTTATCGCGGCGCTGAATATGCAGTAGATTTTCTACCCAAGGTAAAAATTGAGCTGGTATTACCGGATGACAGAGTAGAACAGGCGATTGAGGTAATTATTGCCGCTGCTCATTCCGGCAAAATCGGAGATGGTAAAATTTTTGTATTGCCGGTAGAAAGCGCTATTCGTATTCGAACTGGAGAGCGGGACGATACGGCAATTTAAAAAAAATAGTCAGAATAAATAGAAAACCGTCTGAGAATAGCAGTAATAACATAACTCAAGTATGTTAGTACAATATTTTAGTACGGTTTTCTTATCTTTAAGATATTAGCTTGGCTTTTTACCAAATTGCCACAGAGTGAACATAATAGTCGCAGCAATAAAAAATTTAAGTAAATCAAAACCGGCAAATGGCAGATAGCCTAATTGCAATGCATGATAAATACTGGTATGCAAATAAAAAGCCAGATAAAAAACACCAAAGACAAATATAACCTGATGAGCAAGTGCAAAGGCGCATAATCCGCTGAAAAAATGTCGGTCATAGCCTCTTTCAGCAGCCCAGCCGGCGATATACGCACTAAATATGAAACCGTACAGATAACCTGCAGAGGCTGATACCAATACATTTATTCCGCCATGCCCACCCGCAAAAAAGGGCAGACCGCAGGCGCCGAGCAGTAAATATTCAAGTATGGCTAATACAGCAAGCTTCCGCCCTAAAAATGCACCGAGCAGTAAAACTGCCAGCGATTGCAGCGATAAAGGGACGGGGTGCAGAGGAATGCTTATATTGGCTGATATAGCCATTAATAATGCAGCTAATGTAGTAGCAAGTAATTGGTGCGACCACTGGGTTAACCTATAGTGCTGTAAAAGATAAGGCTGATAGGTTCGCGATAAAATTGAGGTCATGGATTGGTTATATTTAGTTGAATATCAGGGAGAAAAAAAGAGGTTCGCAATTAATAAAAAAGCGGCCGAAGCCGCTTGAATATAAAATTACAATACGTAACGAGCCAGATCCTCACGTTCAGCTATATCCTGTAAACGCGCATCAACGTAAGCTGCATCGATGGTTATATCGCCGGCAGGCGCATCAAAGGAAACTTCTTCAAGTAATTTTTCCATAACCGTATGCAATCGGCGTGCTCCAATATTTTCGGTTTTTTCATTAACCTGAAAAGCGATTTCAGCAATACGGGCAATGCCGTCATCAGTAAATTGCAGATTGACATCATCAGTAGCCAGTAAAGCAGAGTACTGTTCAGTCAAATTAGCGTGGGTCGTTGTCAGAATGGCTTTAAAGTCTTCTACACTCAGATTATCCAGCTCAACACGAATCGGAAAGCGCCCCTGTAATTCAGGGATTAGATCACTGGGTCGATTAAGATGAAATGCGCCAGATGCAATAAATAAAACATGATCAGTTTTAATCATGCCATACTTAGTTTGTACAGTTGTCCCTTCAACCAGAGGCAGTAAATCACGCTGCACACCCTGACGTGAAACATCTCCGCCATGGCGACTGCTGTCAGTAGCAATTTTATCGATTTCATCCAAAAATACGATGCCATTTTGTTCAACTGACTTAATTGCCTGTTCACGTAATTCTTCTTCGCTTACCAGTTTAGCTGCTTCTTCATCCAGCAGTAATTTCATGGCAGCGTTTACTTTCATTTTCTGAGCTTTGGTTTTACCATGTCCCATGCTGCTGAACATATCTTGCAACTGATTAGTGAAGTCTTCCATTCCCGGAGGACCCATAACAGACATGGTCGGAGAAGGACTAGCGGCAACCTCAATCTCGATTTCCTTATCGTCAAGCTCGCCTTTACGCAGCATCTGACGGAATTTCTGCCGGGTATGATTTTCCGGTTGAGCTTCCTGTGGCTCACCAGCAAAACCGACACTGCGTGGCGGAGGCAGCAGAGCATCCAGAATACGGTTTTCTGCGGCATCCTGAGCACGGTCGCGGTTTTTAGCGATTGTCTGGTTACGAATATTTTTCAGCGCAATTTCAATCAAATCGCGAATAATACTGTCAACATCACGGCCTACATAGCCTACTTCAGTAAATTTGGTAGCTTCTACCTTAATAAAAGGTGCGTTGGCCAGACGGGCAAGTCTGCGGGCTATTTCAGTTTTACCTACACCAGTAGGCCCGATCATCAGAATATTTTTCGGAACGATTTCGCTTTGTAAGGGTTCGGCAACGCGACTGCGGCGATACCGGTTTCTCAGCGCTACTGCTACTGCACGTTTAGCCTGGGTTTGCCCGATAATATGATTATCTAATTCATGAACGATTTCGCTCGGGGTCATTACAGATGTACTCATCTTGTTCCAATCTTGAGATATGACCGTTTTAAAATACAAATTAAACGGCCAATAAAATTACAAGGTTTCAATAGTGTGGCTCTGATTTGTGTAAATGCAGATGTCACCGGCAATCTCGAGGGACTTTTTAACTACCTCAGCCGGTTCAAGCTCGGTATTTTCCATTAATGCACGTGCTGCCGACTGGGCAAAAGCACCACCGGAACCAATAGCTGCAATGCTTTGTTCCGGTTCGAGCACATCACCATTTCCGGTAATTACCAGTGTGTTTTTTTTATCTGCCACAATTAACATTGCTTCCAGACGGCGTAATGCGCGATCGGTACGCCATTCTTTAGCCAGCTCAATTGCAGCCAGCATCAGTTTACCCTGATGTTTTTGCAATTTACTTTCAAATAGTTCTATCAGGGTAAATGCATCGGCGGTACCACCGGCAAACCCGGCCAGCACCTGATTGTTATACAGTTTGCGCACTTTGCGTGCAGTCCCTTTAATAATGGTATTACCCAGTGTCACTTGACCATCACCACCGATGGCGACGTTTTCACCGCGGCGAACGGAAATAATGGTTGTACCGTCGAATTGTTGCATGTCTCGTGATCCTTTGCTGACCAGCAGCCGGATAGCTGCCGGAGAAAATAACTGCATTTAAATAAGGGCAGTTAATACCGCTTTCAAGTTAAACTATTATTTATTTTGATTTATTAATAACTTAACTTCAATTTTAGCTGGTTAAGGATGTAAATTGGGCATGGAAGTTACTATTTTTACACATATACAAAAACGGCAACCTTTCGGTTGCCGTTTTGCCAAACACAATCAATTATTTTTTATTTTTATATACTTTTTTGGTGGTTACAGTTTTGGTAGTTTTAACAGTTTTGGTGTTAGCCGGAGCTGCTACTGCTACTGTATTATCTACTACGCAGTTTTGGGTAACGATTTGCGGATCAATTTTTTCCACACCGTTAACAACACGTTTAACTGGCTGTAACAAACCAAGAGCACTTACTTTATCAACAGTATCACTGGTAGCAATAGCTGTTCTCCAGGTAATGCCTTCAGGAGAAACGAAAGTATTGTAATTAACATCACGTGGATCACGCATCATTACTGGAGAAAGCTGGTCCTGATATTTTACCTGAGCAGCCACGACGTTCTGGCCTTGCAATCCATACATTGCACTCAAACGGGTTTTAGCTGCACCGGTACCACAGAGATAAAATACTTCTTTACTACCGTCGATATTTGTAGTGTTTCTGTCAGGTACTGCAGATACTGCAGTACCTGCAGGTGCAGGCGTTTGTACAGCAGGTGCATTATGATGATTTTTAGAAGCGCAGCCAGTTAAAACAAGCATTAACAATACAGCAGGAACAAAAACTTTTTTCATGATAACTCCTTAAATGTTTGTGAATAAAATTTTAAATAACATAAACCATCATACTTGGCTTAGGTAAAGATGCAATAGATCTATCTTAGTCTTTTTTTAGCTAATGTAGGGTGGGATTAAAAAAACTAATTAAATGTTATTGTTATTATGTTAATAATAACGAAATTAAAAACGCTGTACAACACAATGTTTTAAGAGGGATATTTATTTTCTGAGCCCAATATTTAAAGATTATGGCCATTAAATTGACTATAATTAATTTTCAATATTTAACTTTATTTCACTTGGTATCTGTACCACGCTCCTGTTATTAAAATTGAAAGCAGTCAGGCTGCCACCCCAAAGAGCACCGGTATCCACACACACAACATTATCAGCCTGATATAAACCTAATGCTGACCAGTGACCGAATAGAATAGTTTTATCAGTATTTTGCCGGTTTGGTGCTTTAAACCAGGGTAAATAATGAGCCGGTAAATTAGTGAGCATCCCTTTATAATCAAAATCCATTGCTCCATCATCAGTCAGTGCACGCATCCGGGTAAAGCTATTAGTGATAAAACGCAATCTCTCATCGCCACTGAGATTATTGTTCCAGCGAACAGGTTTATTGCCATACATTTGGGAAAAAAATTGTTCCGGAGTATTTTGCAATACGGTTTCCACTTCCTGAGCCAGTAGCTGTGCCTGATCGCATGTCCATTCCGGCCAGATCCCTGCATGTACCATGACATAATTGTCCTGCTGGCGATATAAAGGCTGTCGGAGTAACCAGTCAATTAATTGTTTTCTGTCGGGCGCATTCAGAATGTCACTAATTGTATCTGCACGTTTGAGTTTGCCATAACCATAATGCAGTGCAAGTAAATGTAAGTCATGATTTCCCAGAATAGTCTGCATACAGCCATCATGCTGTTTTACCAGACGCAATGTGGCCAGTGATTGTGGACCCCGGTTTACCAGATCTCCGGTAAGCCATAAGGTATCAGTACCGGGATTAAAATTCAGTTTATCCAGCAGTTTTTTAAACTCTGTCAGACATCCCTGTAAATCACCAATCACATACTGTGCCATATTTATCTCCTGAGAAATCGGGATAAAGCTAATCAAACTGGTTTGTGCCGATTAGTCTTTTTACTTGTCTAGTACCAGAATGGCTTCAGCTTCAACCAGAGCACCTTTAGGTAAAGCAGAAACTTCAACAGCAGCACGAGCTGGATAAGGAGTTGTAAAGTATTGCGCCATAATCTCATTAAACGTAGCAAAATTACTCAAATCAGTCAGATAGGCATTTACTTTTACCAAGTCATTCAGACTGCCTCCGGCAGCTTCTGCAACCGCCCGAAGATTTTTAAACACCTGATGTGTCTGTTCAGCAAAACCGCCATCAACGATTTGCATTGTTTCAGCTACTAACGGAATCTGACCGGAAAGATATACTGTATTGCCAGCACGCACTGCTTGTGAATAAGCACCGATAGCGGCCGGTGCTTTCTCAGTATGAATAATATTTTTTCCCATGTTTTTACTCCTTGGTATGAAAAGGGGTTATCAGTCTTTCAAAAATAAAGCCAGTAAATCGTTCAGAAAAGTACGTCCGAGTGCAGTCGGACGTAAGTTTAACGGATCTGCGTCCATTAAACCTCGCTCTACAGCCTGAGTAATCGCACATTGAATAGAGGTAACAGGCAAGCCGGTACGCTCTCTAAACCATGTAGTAGGAACTCCATCAGTTAATCTCAGAGCATTCAGCATAAATTCAAAAGGTAAATCCTGTGCAGAAATTTGCCGGCGGACAATAGCACACTGAGGTTGCTGCTGCATCGCTTGCAGATAATCTTTCGGATGCCTGCACCGAGTAGTGCGCTCAATTGCCTGAGCACTGGATATCTTACCATGAGCGCCAGCTCCGATACCGATATAATCGCCAAATTGCCAGTAGTTCAGATTATGCCGACATTGTTGCTGAGGGTGGGCGAAGGCAGACGTTTCATAATGATGAAAACCTGCCTGTGACAGTGATGTATGTACAGCTTCTTCTATATCAGCAATATGGTCATCATCTGGTAGCTTCGGAGGAGGTGAATGGGCAAAAGGTGTATTGGGCTCTAGTGTAAGCTGATAAGCGCTAATGTGCCTTACGCCAGTTGCAATTGCTGTATTAATATCTTCCTTTGCCTGTTCGACAGTTTGTCCTGGTAAGGCATACATCAAATCAATATTGAGTTTAGGAAACAGGATTAAGCCTGATTCAATGGCATTTAGCGCTTCTTTGCGGTTATGAATTCTTCCCAGTGCAGCCAGTTTGTCATTGGCAAAACTTTGTACTCCGATGGAAAGTCGGTTTATACCAGCTGCTGCATAGTCTGCAAAACGATCGCGTTCAAATGTGCCCGGATTGGCTTCAAGGGTAATTTCTGCTGTGGGTATCAGATTAACCCGTGCACGAATGCCGCTTAAGAGCTTTTCAAATGCAGATGCGGAAAACAGACTAGGTGTCCCTCCGCCGATAAAAATTGTGTGAACAGACCTACCCCAGAAATAAGGCAGTTCAGTTTCCAGATCAGTTAATAAGGCATCAATATACTTCTGCTCATCCAGTTCCTGCTTAAGCTGATGCGAATTGAAGTCGCAATACGGACATTTTCGAACACACCATGGAATATGAATATACAGAGATAGTGGCGGTAAACTGGTCAAAACTGGCGTAATAGAATGCGGTATTTGCAGAGAAACGGGAAACTCAGACATGAGTATTCAGGCCATACTGCTGACGCAGTTTATCCATTAAAATATTTAATGCCTGAGCACGATGACTTATCCGGTTTTTTTCTTCCTGACTCATTTGTGCTGCAGTCAGTTTATGGTCTGGAACATAAAAATGCGGATCGTATCCAAAACCATTGCTTCCTGCAGCAGAGGATTGCCACAACCCCGGCCAATTGGCTTCAGCAATTAATGGCTGCGGATCATCAGGATGACGCACCAGAACCAGTACACATACATAAAACACACTTTTGTCACCGCAATTGCGTAATTCATCATCCAGCTTGGTGTTATTGGCAGTATCTGATTTCGGTTCTGCACCTGCATAACGTGCTGAATGGACACCAGGTTTGCCATGCAGTGCATTGGCACAAATACCAGAATCATCGGCTAATGCCGGTAAGCCACTATAACGGCTGGCATGACGTGCTTTAGCGAGTGCATTTTCAACAAAGGTAACATAAGGTTCCGGGCACTCAGAAATATTAAATTCAGACTGCGGAACAACTTCGATATTTAAAGATTTAAACAGGCGGCTGAATTCAGCCAGCTTGCCCTGATTATTACTGGCAAGAACAATTTTATTCATGGTTTGCATCATTTGAGGATAACACTTGATTAATTTGCCGGTATGCACGTTCACGCAAAGTAAACGCCAGCGCAGCAAATTGCCCCAGTACACTAATGAAAGCGAGTAAACAGCAGATTATCGCAATAGTGTGCTGTTGATGTACCCAATAATAACAGCCCAGCACAACCCAGCCAATAAACATAAATGTACATGAAGCCAGAATGAGTAATAAAAGTTTGAGTTTCGTCATTCGTGGGATATTTTAAAAATTAACCAATTGAATAGAGAAAGGTTGATTAATTAAATTAGTAAGAGTATATCTAAATTATTATCTATAATTTAAATAAAATAAATCGGTCTTAGCAATAAAAGATTCACTACATTTAAAAATAATCAATAATACACAATTCTCATCTTCTAATTTTAGCAAATTCCCCATTGAATTACGGAAAATAGTATTTTTAAATGAAGTCATAAAGCAAAATATATTTAGAATAGGTAATATCATTGAATGTGTAGGTAGTGCTTAAGAACAATGTAATCTTATTAGGATTCAGTTGCACGTTTCTTGCATTTGATCTTGTAAATAATCAATAACATTTTTGCAATTAAAACTATCAGAATAACTAATAATAGTTATCAATTATTAAATACTAAAATTTATTTAAAGCTTAATAATGGTTTTACGGTGTTGATTTTTAGTTAATTTAAGTTTTGATAAAATCTAATTATTTTAATGGTGAATGGAGTTAGTACTATCAATCCAAGAATAGCAATAACAAAGCAGCAGATACTGTACCATAATGGAAAACGTATATCTGCAAAAAAAATCGTTCCGAGAACAAGTGCTGCAATTTCTGTCATTGAAAGAAAACAATAAATAATAAGTAATTTTTTCATGTTTATCGTGTCAGAATCATTATTTTATATCTTAAGTGCCATTAATACTTATTGATACTTTCCTTTATAATCATGCAAATCTAAGTCCGTTGTTGACCAGTTTAACTAAGAATAAAGATAATTGCTTAACTAAATCAAAAAAAGCCTGCAATAAGCAGGCTTTTTTGATTAGCGCAATTGCTGGTCCAGTTGCTGAAGCCATTTTTTTGCATCTTTTCCAGTATAAGATGAGCCATCTTCGTTCGCCAGACTGACACGTGTGCCTCCGTCTTTCAATGGTACGGCCAATACAAATAGACGAGGCTGCTGTTTTGGCTGCTGTTGCTGCTCAGCTTTTTTACTGCGTCCGAACATACGCCCGAATAATCCCGGCTTTTTATTGGTAACAGAAGAGGCTTCAGCTGCAGCTACTTCAACCAGATAAGCATATTGACTCTGGTTTTCACCAATTACATTCAGACCAATACGATCCAGAGCCAGCGCAACACGTCGCCAGTTACGTTCCTGCGGGCCGAGCAGATAAATACTGTTGCCATCAATTTTAGCTAAGTTATTTTCATTCGGATCTAGTTTTTGAGCAGCTAACTGTTGCTGTACCTGTTTGGCGTCTGCACCAAGATATTGCATAAAGCGTGCAAGAAAAGCTGCTTCCAGCTCAGGCTCATTAGGTCTTGGCTGCCAAGCAGTGCTGTCACCATCTTTGCTGGTATAGACTTCTTTCATACCTTTCTGGCTGAAGAATACATCTGTACCGCCTTTACTGTTACGTTCCAGACGAATAGTGAACATATCCCGCTCGCCGCTGGAGTAAACACCACCCAGACCTACTTTTTCAAATATACCGCGAATCACATCAGATGGCAGTTTGGCACGGTTTTCCGCCCAGTTGGTTTGCATCAGACCAATAGATGGTTCTTCACGCTCGATGGTAAAGCCCTGTTCCTGCCAGAAAGCTCTGAGCAACGGCCATAATTCAGCAGCCTGTTTATTGTCGATAGTCAGCCAGCGAATACTTCCATCACGCTGAAAATGAATATTCGGTACCTGAGTCAGTACCTGTGCATTCGCGTTATTCTGAGTTTTGCCCGCTTTTTTGTTCATGTCACTGGCGCGTACAGCCCCATTAATCAGTGAACCACCGGGTGCACTGAAACGATTTCCCTGATTCGGATCAGTCAGATCTGGAGGTACATCCAGTCGAACAATTTTTTTATTGTCAGACTGATAATCCAGTTTAGGAAGATTTTCTTTTTTGCTGGCACAAGCGGCAAGACTGGCTGACAGCAATGTTAATGCAACGGTTTTACTTATATTCATATAGGCCACTTTCTGTGTGCATTATTATGGCAATGTTGGCTGTGTTAAATTAATTCGGCTTCCTGCATGGCGGCCAGTACCGTAGCCTGTCCGGCAGCAGTAAGTTCTGTAATGGGCAGGCGGCAAAACGGACTGATTTTACCCAGTTTAGACAGCGCCCATTTGGTTGGTGCAGGGCTTGGTTCACAGAAAAGATCACCATGCAGACGCTGTAATTTATCATTTAAAGCGCGTGCACCTGTAATATCTCCGCGCAAAGCTGCATGACACATATCTGCAAACAATTTCGGAGCAACATTAGCAGTAACGCTGATTACACCATGCCCGCCACACAGTAAAAATGCCAGAGCAGTAGGATCATCACCGGAATAAACTGCAAAATTTTCAGGTACGTGCTTAAACAAATAACATGCGCGGCCAATGTTGCCAGTGGCTTCTTTTATACCAACAATATTGTCAATTTCTGCCAGACGTAAAGCAGTGTCCGGTTGCATATCGGCAACAGTGCGACCCGGGACATTATACAAAATCATGGGGATACTGGTTGCTTCGGCAATAGTTTTAAAGTGGCGGTAGATACCTTCCTGATTCGGTTTGTTGTAGTAGGGTACTACAGACAAAGTCATATCAGCACCAGCCTGCTGAGCCTCCTGAGCCAGATAAATTGCTTCGTGAGTATTGTTGGCGCCAGTACCAGCAATCACTTTCACGCGTCCGGATACATGTTCTACAGCAGTTTTGATGACATTCAAATGCTCATCTACGCTGAGTGTGGCTGATTCACCGGTTGTTCCCACGGCGACAATGGCATCGGTTCCGGACTCGATATGCCAGTCAATAAGCTGTTTGTATTGTTCATAATCAATACTGCCATCTTCATGCATAGGCGTTACGATGGCAACCAGGCTGCCTGTCAACATAATTCTACCCTTTACAGGTGAGCTAAAAATGTGATGATTGTAGCGTATTTTTTGCTTACATGGAAAACTGCCGGTATTCAAACCACTTTTGATAAAAGTAGTTTGCTTGTGTTAAAGATTCTATTCCTCAATAGTTTGCTCTGGATTAAACAGTGCCGTATCGCTTAAAATACGCTGCTTTATATACATTTCACACATGCATAAAGCAAATAAGGAAGGATGACATGGCCGATAATTCCTCTGTTCGTAAGCAGAATGAACACTCTGATCTGGTCTATGGTCTGGAGGAAAAACCTCCTGTTTTAAATGGTTTGCTTAGTGCATTAACCCATTTACTCGCTCTTTTTGTCCCTATGGTGGCACCGGCTCTTGTGGTGGGCGGTGCGCTGAAACTGCCGGCTGACATGACTGCTTATCTGGTCTCAATGTCTATGGTGGCTTCAGGTGTAGGTACTTATATTCAGGTACACCGCTTTGGTGTTATTGGTTCGGGGCTGTTATCAATTCAATCAGTTAATTTTTCATTTGTCACTGTTATGATTGCGCTGGGGCTGGGCATGAAAGAAAGCGGGATGAATGAAAATACTATGATTTCAACTTTACTGGGCGTCTCATTCGTGGGCGCCTTTTTAGTAATCGGGGCATCATGGCTGTTACCTTTTCTGAAAAAAATCATCACACCTACTGTAAGCGGAGTTGTGGTATTGATGATAGGACTGAGCCTTATTCATGTCGGTATTACTGACTTTGGCGGTGGTCTTACTGCAAAAGCAAATCATACTTTTGGTTCATGGTCTAATCTTGCTCTGTCCACATTTGTACTGTTTACTGTATTGTTATTTAACTGTTTTAAAAATGCATGGTGGCGTATGGCCGGCATTGCGGTAGGTTTGATATCAGGTTATGTAATTGCTATTTTTATGGGAATTGTAGATTTTTCCAATCTGCACGATTTACCCTTAATTACAATACCGATTCCATTTAAATACGGCTTTGCTTTTGACTGGCATGCTTTTATGGTGGCCGGTACCATTTATCTTTTAAGTGTATTTGAAGCAGTAGGTGATTTAACTGCTACCGCCATGATTTCTAATCAGCCGGTAGATGGTCCGTCGTACACAAACCGTTTACGCGGCGGAGTAATGGCTGATGGTCTGGTATCCGTAATTGCTACAGCACTGGGTTCATTGCCGTTAACCACTTTTGCTCAGAATAATGGCGTAATTCAGATGACGGGAGTTGCTTCCCGGTATGTCGGTAAATATATTGCTGCTATTCTGATTATACTTGGCTTATTTCCATGGGTTGGTGCTATTTTTACCACTATTCCCAGTCCGGTTTTAGGTGGGGCAATGGTGGTTATGTTCGGTTTGATTGTCACCGCCGGTATCAGAATTATTATTACTGCTGGTATCCGACGCCGTGAAGCAGTTATCTGTGCTACATCACTGGGGCTTGGTCTGGGTGTGGCTTTTGAACCGGAAGTGTTTGCTCAGTTACCAATATTGTTTCAAAATCCGATTTGTATGGGCGGAATTGTAGCGATTATTCTAAATATAGTGTTGCCACATGATAAAAGTGAACCTGCTGTTTATTTAAGTGACGATATTCCACATTAATTAATATCTGAAAAAAGGTTGCCAAAAATATTGGCAGCTTTTTTTTATAAATTTAAAATAATAATTTTAAATAGTAAGCTCTATTTTAATTAATGAGTACTATAAATTACATGGAAAAATTTAATTATTTGTAATTCTGAATGGTATTAGTTTTGTATTAAAAATTACTTTTAGTTTGATATTATCCTTTGATTTAATAACAATATCAGGCAGGTAAATAGCTTGTTTTGTCAGAATTCAGAAAATTGTTAATCTATGCATTTTCCTTTGAAAGCAGATTAGCACCGTCAGTTGAATGCAGACGGGCAAATATCCAGCTTGAAAGCAAAGTGAACACGCCGAGAATAATAAAAGTAATGCGAAAGGCGGTAGTAATATTGTGATTGATAAAGCTGGCACGACTGAAAGATTGCAAAAGTAATGCGCCAATTGCTATACCGAAACTTAATGCCAGTTGCTGGTTAACAGCCATCAGACTGGTGCCGCTACTAACCTGATTAGAACGTAAATCAGCCAATGTAATGGTATTCATACCAGTAAATTGTAAAGAGTTGCAGGTGCCCAAAATACACAGATGTAATAATATCAACCATTGCGGTGTACTGGCACTGATTAAAGCGAGTGACATAATCAGTATACCGATAATACGTGTGTTCCAGGCAAGTGTATTACGATAACCAAAATGATTCATTAAGGGCTTCAGAAAGGGTTTGGCAAATATAGCTGCCAAAGCAAGAGGCATCAGCAGCCAGCCTGAATTTACCGCATCATAGTTAAAAGCAACCTGAAATAATAAAGGCAATAATAAAGGCAGAGCACTCATGCCAAGGCGGCTTACTAAATTACCTGCCAGCCCCAGACGAAATGTACGCACCAGAATTAAATGCGGAGGATACAAAGCACGGTTGTTCTGGCGTGCATGAGCAAGATAGGCAAATAAAGCACCAATACCTGCAATAGCAATCATACAGCCAAATAAAATATTGTTAGCATGTGACATGGTTTCAAAAGTAAGCGTCATGCAAAAAGCAGATGCCGAAAACAGAAAGAAACCTAATCCATCAAAGTAATTTGCTGGTCGGTTAAAATTGGGCATGATATACCAGGTAACCAGTAATCCTAATAACCCTATCGGTACATTAAGCAAAAATATCCAGTGCCAGCTGGTATATACCACAAGATAGCCACCAATAATCGGTCCCAGTACCGGACCGATCAGTGCCGGCATAATGGCGTAATTCATAACAGTTATAAGTTTTGAGCGGTCGTAAGCCTGCATCATGGTTAAACGGGCTACAGGAGTTAACATTGCGCCACCCAAACCCTGAATGATTCTGGCCAGTACCAGTAAAGCCAGATTATTACTTGCGGCACACAGTACAGATCCGATAATAAATATGACCATGGAACCCATAAAAAGTTTACGTGTTCCTAATTTATCCGACAGAAAACCAGACAGAGGCATCATTATTGCCAGAGTTAATGCGTAGGCAATAATTGCAGATTGCATATTAAGCGGCGACTGCCCCAAATCGGCAGCCATCGAGGGCAGAGCAGTATTCAGGATAGTAGCATCCAGCTGCTGCATAAAAATGGCTATTGCCAACAAAATGGGCAAAAAGCGTGAGGGTTTACTGTCGTTAATAGTAGCCATAATTGCTGTTTATCAATGATGGTCTCATTCATTATAACAGATTCATGCAGAGCATTAATTTATTGTAAATACATACATTATAACAGATTCATGCAGAGCATTAATTTATTGTAAATACATAAAATTTAGTAAGTATGTTTTTATTTTTTTATAAATTTTAAATGATAAAACAATAATTGTTAATTTTTTAAAAATTAAATATAAAAATTTTATTAAAAAAATCCAAAATTCAAATATATATTCATATTAGATATTATTTTAAGCAGGTATCTGGTATAAAAATAGCTTAGAAAATGAATGAAATATTATGAGTAATCGATGAACAAAATCAGTAATCAAAATTAATACAGAAATTTTAACAGACAATATAAAAATTTAAGTGTTAAATCCTCATTAAGTCCAATGATATGTTTAATTAATGATTTGAAAATTTATATTCATATTTTTAACATCATTAGTTTTGGGCTTTAACAAGTAAATTAATTCGTTGTATCCAATAAAAGTAACATTTATTAATATAGAATGTACTAGCGTACTTTAATAATATTACTGTGCAGCCCTGATTTAAATTAAAACAGAAAGAAACTTTAAGTTGTATGTTTGAATATTTTGTAATCAAGGTTGTAAAACAAAATTTATTACATAGATTTATTTCACGAATAATGCTGCAATATTCGACAAAAGTTTCTGTACTATGAAAATAGTGTTGTGTAGAAAATAGTTTAAATTCGAGAATGCTAATGAAAAAATTACTTTTTATTCTCTTGAGTTTAAGTATTAGTATGCCTGCATACTCTGAAAGTCCGCAATTGCGCTACATAAAAGAAATGTATGAATGAAGTGTATCTTCAGAGAAAAGTAGTTCTAATAATTTTGATTACGATTATTATAGAAAATACTTTGATAAGAATATCCGGAAGTTATATATGAGGAATGATAATTATCAGAAAATCTTGCATAGACTATGATGTTCTATGGCAAGAGTAAGATTTAGATCCTTTTGCTAAATTAATATTTATTCAGTCAGATAAAGACAGAGTTAAAGTAATTATTGATGCAACAAAAGGGTTTGAAGAACGTTTTGTTATTTATCAGATTAGATGTCAAAAAGATAATGATTATAAAATTACTGAAATATTTGAATAGGGAAAATTTTTAAAAACAATTAACTAACTGTCTTAATGATATTTACCGCACTGAAATTAAAAAACATCGCAATTAATAGACTATATATTTAATCGGCGGATGTAGATAATATGAAAAGGCTGCTTTTACTTTTTTATTGCAGTCTTCTTTAGTAAAAGCTACTGATTTAAAAGGGCAGAACCAAACAAAATTTTTCTTTACAGGCGTGATTTGTACCAGTGTGTCTTTTTGAAAATCGGAAAGCATTGATGTATGCAGAGCTAAAGGTAGGGACTGATTACTCACCAATATTATTATGTGCTAAGTAACTTGATTAAAAAAGTTATACTTGTGGAAAAGCTCAAATAAACAAAAATATGCCTCCTCGTGTTTTTGTAATGCAGGCTTAACTTAGTGTGCGAATAAAATTTACCTTACCAGTATAGTTTTAATAAAAAAATAAAATTAACTATTTGGATGCGTATCTGATTTTTTTGTATATATGATTTATAGGAGTTGATGGATGTATAATAAAAGGTATCATTAAAATGATAATATTTATTTACAATGTCGACCTACACAGTTGAAATTGAATAATGACTCACTAACCAAAAAAATATTTATCGAATAAAAAATTAAAAATTTTGCTTTTTAAATATTTTCAAGTGATTGTATTTTTGAAAAAGGTTAGATATAAATTAAACCGTGCTGCCTTAACAAAGTGAACACGGTTTATTATATTATTACATTATATTTACATACGCAATGTATCTACAACGTCGATCATAAATTCCATATCTTCCTGAGATAAATCTGTAAAGCCTTCTGGATAGCTTAATGCTTTAACAATATTGGTACCATCCGGATCATCTGCCATTTTACATAATATTTCTCTTAATGGCTCAGCCTGGGCGGCTGCATCCTGATGGTACAGCATAACATGAGATACTTCGTTAATCCGGCTTTTCAGCAAAACTTTTAGTTGATCTTTGGTAACAGAGTTGAAACTTTCATATACGTTTGCCTGAATAATGCCGATTTTTGCTTGCTGGCGAATGACGCTGGAAGCCACCATAAGGAAGTTATCTTTACGATTGATAACTAACTCATCATCATTTAGATTAGCAGGTTCCAATAAACGTAAACCAATAAAGTTTGCGTCTTCATTATTAGAAAGAGCCAGTTCTACCGTACCTTTGAGATCTTCGATAGCGTTTATATCTGAATCTGCGGCAGTAACAATAACGATTTCATCAGGTTTATTTTTAGGTTTAACCAGTGGTAAATATCCCTGCTCACGAACATAGCTACCTGCAGCAAAAGGATTAACAAAAAGCATTGAAACTTTTTCTTTATCCTGTTGTGCTTTAACTTCATCAAATGAAGGAGGCATCAGCAAGGAAATATTCTGGTCACTTTTCTTTTGCAGATAATTATTGAGTAAATACCAGGTGCTGAACTGATCAGGTAAATAATCGGGTACAACCATTAAACTAAGCATATTATTTTCCTTCCTGTTCGGATTTCAGCATTTCTACATACTTGGCACTCATTTCGTTAACACGCTCGCGGCTTGGTTTACGACGAATTGAGCTATAACCAATTACTTTTCCTTGACGTAAGTTAGGAATTACAGTGGCATATACCCAGTAGTGTCCGCCATCTTTACGCAGATTTTTGACATAACCATACCAGCGCTCCCCTCTTTGCAGAGTTGCCCACATATCGGCGAATGGTGCTTTTGGCATGTCAGGATGGCGTAACAGGCAATGTGGTGCACCAATAATTTCATCACGTGCCCAGCCGCTAATATCAACAAATACGTCATTAGCATGCGTAATGATGCCATCAAGATCTGTACGAGATACAATCAAAGCACCGTCAGGATAAGGAAATTCCTGATTGGTTACATATACAGTCGACTCTGTATCTTGTTGATAATATTTTATTTTATGCTCAGAAAACTCACTTTCTGGCTTTGGTTGAATCCAACGACTCATATCCATATTTGGTCCTTCAATTTTGGTTTAATCTGATAAAGAATGAGTGTGCTTAAAATTGCATTTCAGATTTTGTATGCTTTTACTATGGCGGTGCTTATTTCTGCTTTAATACGTTTATCGCCACTATAAATTTCTGAGAATACATATATGTGATGCGTTTTAGTATTGCTATAAAAACATTTAAACGCCCTTTTATATAATTGATCCATTTTTCTTTAGGTTTAATTGACAGCAATTCAGTCAGCGTTTAGAAAATATCCAGATTAAAGGGTAGCAATTACCAGATTTCTAAGCTGATTTTTTACAGTATTGTGTACTGATTAAAAAAGCTGTCAATAAAATTTTCAATTACACATTCACACGAACAGATATTTAAATAGCATTACATATTTCAGATCTAATGATTGATTCTTAATCAAAATGATCAGCTAGTTCTTTCAATGCACGTTTAGCTTCGAACAAAATCAGACCCAATTTGGCTTCATGAGTGGTGGTAATGGTTAATAAAATAGCTTCAGATGCCTGAAACAGCAACATGTAACCTTTGTCAGTATGGATAATGGTATTGTCCAGAGTACCTTTTAATACTTCTTTAGCTGAGCGGTTACCCAAAGACAATAAAGCTGCAGCCATCGCACCAATGCGGTCTTCATCCATGCCACTTTGTAAAGCTGAAGCAATTGGCAGACCGTCAGTTGAAATAACTGCTGAAGAAGTAATATCCGGGGTACTGTTCAGGGTTTTTAATACGTTTTCGATAAAATCATATTTCATGAAAGTTCCTCTAAATTTGACTGTAACTTTGTCAATTATAAAGATGGGTGAATTTTTTTGCAAAAAAATGTTATTAAATTTTATTAATTATCTTTATTTAAATTTTCTATTTTATTTACAATTATTTATTTTTTATGACTTAAATTCAATTAATATCAGTGTTTAAAATTTTTGATTACAATCTTAATCAATTTAGCGGATATGAAATTTGGTCTGAATTATATCATTATGAATAATAAATTACAAAAATTTGACTATTTTAATTTAACTATTATTTGATTTATGTCAAAAATAGTTAAATTTTTAATATTGAAGGTTATTGACTATAAATTAAGCTGGTTACTCAGTTATATAAAATTTCAATATTTTATAAGGTATTTATATGAATGATTATTTATTTTTAATATAAATTTTTGATTTTAAATTTAAATTATATTTATAAATTAATTTATAAAGGTTGCTATCGATAGTGTGATAACAACCTTTAATCAGATTCATCAGATGTCGGTTTCTACTTTATCACCTTCAGCCTCCATCCATATTCTTCTGGATGCGGCTTCACCTTTTCCCATTAATTTGATAAAAATATTTCGGGTTTCACTGTTCTCTTCATCCGGGATATGTACTTGTAACAGACGGCGTGTATCTGGATTCATAGTCGTATCTTTAAGCTGATCCGGATTCATTTCGCCTAAACCCTTAAAGCGATTTATATGGTAAGTACTTTTTTCTAGTTGCAGCCTGTCCTTAATGCTGTCCAGTTCGGCCTGATCCTGAGCATAAATTTTGCGTGCAGGTTTGCTTTTACCCTGTGCATTTACATCTATACGAAAAAGTGGCGGTTGGGCAACATAAATGTGTCCTGCCTCTATCAATCGTGGGAAATGGGTATAAAACAAGGTAAGTAACAGAACCTGTATATGAGCGCCGTCAACATCGGCATCTGATAATATGGCTATTTTTCCATAGCGCAAGCCGGATAAATCGGGATTATCGGTTCTTCCGTGCGGATCTACTCCGATGGCAACTGAAATATCATGTATTTCAGCATTACCAAATAATTGGTCGCGGTGAATTTCAAAACTGTTTAAAACTTTACCACGCAAAGGAAGAATCGCCTGAGTATTTTTATCCCGAGCTAGTTTGGCTGAACCACCGGCAGAATCACCTTCAACCAGAAACAATTCATTTTCGCGGATGTCTTCACTTTCACAGTCAGTAAGTTTGCCTGGTAAAACAGCTACGCCGGAACCTTTTTTCTTTTCAATTTTTTTAGTTGAGCGCATTCGTGCCTGTGCCTGGCTAATAGCCAGTTCAGCTATTTTTTTTCCAGTATCAATATTCTGGTTTAACCAGAGTTCTAATGGGTCACTGCACACTGCAGCTACCAGTTTGAGTGCATCACGACTGGTTAGTTTATCTTTTGTCTGTCCCTGAAACTGCGGATCAAGCAAACGGGCAGAAAGAACAAAAGCAACACGTGAAAAAACATCGTCTGATTGTAGTTTTACGCCGCGCGGAAGTAAATTATGATGATTGATAAAGTTGTTTACAGCATGAAAAACTGCCTGTTTCAGCCCAGCTTCATGAGTACCACCCAGAGCGGTAGGGATCAGGTTAACGTAACTTTCGCCGGGAGCATGTCCTTCCTCTAGCCAGGTTAATGCATAAGCTGCACCTTCACCCTGATTAAAGTCAGTTCCATGATTTGAGTTTAAATAATTTTCACTGGAGAAAATGGGTGTGGCAGTCTGGCTGTCTGAGAGTAAGTCAAGTAAATAGCTTTTCAGGCCATTCGGATAATGCCAGTTTTGTGTCTGAGCTTCATCCGTATCATTCTGGTAGCGAGTAAGTGTAACATTCACGCCGGGTAACAAAACTGCTTTAGCACGTAAATTGCGTTCCAGTTCAGGCAGATTGTATTGCGGATTATCGAAGTAATGTCCGTCAGGCCAGACACGAACTTCGGTACCACTGTCTTTAACGGCGCATTTACCGGTTACAGACAAAGGTTTAATGACGTTACCACCAGCAAAGGCAATATGATAAATATTTCCAGCTCTTTTAACAGTAACTTCGAGCCGGGAAGACAGTGCATTTGTCACGGAAACGCCAACACCATGTAAGCCACCTGAAAAAGCATAAGCACCGTCGCCGCTTTTTTTATTGAATTTACCACCAGCATGAAGTTGGGTGAAAACCAGTTCAACTACGGGTACTTTTTCGGTTGGGTGTAATCCGGTGGGAATGCCGCGACCATTGTCTCTGACGGTAACGGATCCATCGGGATTCAGAGTAACATCGATATTTTGTGCATAGCCGCCCAGAGCTTCGTCTGCGGCATTATCAATTACTTCCTGAATGATATGGGTAGGGCTATCCGTTCTGGTATACATACCAGGGCGTTCTTTAACTGGTGCCAGACCCTTCAGAACGGTGACACTGGATTCATCATAAGTTGTGGATTTGCTCATAATTTATTTTTAGATAAGTATTAATCGCAATATAAAACAAATTACCGTAAAAAATTTATTTTTTCGGTAATTTGTTTCAGATTCAGAATTTTGGTGTAATCTTCAATACAGAACTATTCACAGGCAATCATTCAGCCAGTGAATATTTATCATCATGATTTTGTCGAGTTTGAACAAATTCAGTCCAGCTGGGCAGTTCGTGTAAAAAGCGTGAAAGCTCGTGTAATGCATTCAAATAGACATTTCTTTTGAATTCAATAACTTCATCAACAGGAGCCCAGTATTGGTGCCAACGCCAGGCATCAAATTCGGGGTGGTGGGTAGCACGCAGGTGAACATCACTTTCCCGCCCGGTCAGCCGTAGCAGATACCAGATCTGTTTTTGACCTTTATAAGAACCACGCCATTCGCGTTTAATCCAATGTGTAGGTACATCATAACGTAACCAGTCCCGAGTGCGTCCGATTATTTTGACATGATGAGGCAACAGACCGACTTCCTCCATCAGTTCGCGATACATGGCTGCTTCTGGACTTTCCCCCGGCTTAATGCCTCCTTGAGGAAACTGCCAAGAGTGTTCGTGTACTCGTTTGCCCCAAAAAACCTCGTTTCGGTCATTGGTAATGATTATCCCGACATTGGGGCGATAACCTTCTCTATCTAACATGGTAGTTCGCCCAATAAATAAATTGAATTTTCGCACAAATCACGCGCTGAGACCAGTAAGGATTAAATTTGAAATATCATATCAAGTTAAGTAAATTTTATATCATATCGGCATGTTTGAATTTCTATAGTTAGAAATCTGGGTTTATATCCGGGTACCACTTTAAGCAAGAGATAAAGATTAATTGAATATTTGAATTCGTATTAATTAATCAAATTGTACATAGATGAGTCTGGGTATTAAGAATCGATACGTGCTGATTTATGAAAGCTCCAGTGAGGATTATTGTTATTTGTATAAGGTGTATTCGTTCTACATAATTTTTATTCATAGTTTTAATAAACCAGATAATAAATAAATCTTAAATCCTTTAAAAGCGTAAAAAACCTGTATCTTTATAAAAGATAGTAAAAAATTAGTTTAGTTATATAGATAAAACTAAAATTATTAATGAAATAAATGCTAATACAAATACGAATAAATTTAATAATTTTGTTTTCGCTGTGATCTTTAGCTTAGAATTTATTTTTGATGATTATAATATTTATTCTATGGTAGCAATTATTTAGCTTATGAAAACTGTATTCAATTCTATAGAGGTAAAAATATTAAAGAATTAGTTATTAAAAAATATTTCTATACTAATTAATAATTATTGAATGCTGCAAAAATAATAGAGTCTGTGTTTAACAATTAGATTAAAATAGATTCAACTGAAAAGATTTCACTTTATCACGATCTTTTTTATATTTTATAATTTTATTATAAACAAAAACTAATGAATTTACAGTTATTTAATGTAGGTAATAACGTTTCTAAAAAACTAATTTTCTTTGCTTTTAGCAGGCTTAAATGTAGATCAATAAAAAAGAGCCCTATCTGAAAAGATAAGGCTCTTTTTATCAATTAAGTTTTATTGATGAATAGGTTCCAGGTTGTGAATGGCTTTTTCATTTTCATGAGTTTGTTCTTTGCCATTTCCAGTCTGAGTATGTTGATAAAAAGCAGCTCGTTTCGCTGCCTGAAAAATTTGTAATCTACGACGATGTTGCATAATAAAAATCCTTTCTCGCTTGCTGGTGTGGAGCACCAACTGTTGTTATTTATAACTTGGAAGTACAATTTTACTGATAAGATAATAATATTTGTCAGTATTGTGTACAGTTATTATTTTTAACATGATGATTTATTTATTCATCAAACAATATATAAGATATAACAGATTTTTGCAAGACAGTATTGTTAGTCTGTCTTTAAATTGAAGAGGAATTGATTATCAGAAGAATTGTAGAATGGGGTAGATGGTCAGGCCAAATCTTAACCTGACCATTTATTATGATATTTAAATTTATTGTTTAGGTTGACTGTTATTGCTACGTCTGTTTGGCTGACTACTATGCTGACGGGCTGCTGGACTATTATGACGTGAGCGGTTTGGCTGCTGTTCACCGGACTGGCGTCGTTTGGCTCCCCAGTTGCTGTTTTTGCTTTGGTTACCAAACGAGCGACGACCTTTATTCGCTAT
Organism: Snodgrassella sp. ESL0323; assembly: GCF_013346865.1. Lineage (NCBI taxonomy): Bacteria > Pseudomonadati > Pseudomonadota > Betaproteobacteria > Neisseriales > Neisseriaceae > Snodgrassella > Snodgrassella sp. ESL0323. Next base: position 226,973 of record NZ_JAAEDT010000012.1, read on the forward strand.
TTTACCTGCGCGCTTACGGGTTGGTTCCATGCCGGTAATGGTTTGTTCAGGTAATTTACGATTCAGGTAGCGTTCAATTTTATGTACTTTAATGTACTCGTTTACTTCTGCAAAGGTAATGGCCAGACCGGTGCGGCCGGCGCGACCTGTACGACCAATACGATGTACATAGTCTTCGGCCTGCTTGGGTAGGTCATAGTTAATAACATGTGTAATGGTTGGTACATCAATGCCACGGGCTGCAACATCAGTCGCAACCAGTATTTTAATCCGGCCTTTGCGTAAATCCATCAATGTACGGTTACGCCAGCCTTGAGGCATATCTCCATGCAAGCAGTTAGCTGAGAAGCCTTTTTCATACAACTCATCAGCCAGTTGTTCAGACATGGCTTTGGTAGCAGTAAATATTACAGCCTGATCAATGCTGGTATCACGCAAGAGGTGATCAAGTAGGCGGTTTTTATGTCGTATATCATCACAGTAAAGCAGTTGCTCATCAATTTTGCCCTGCTTTTCTTCGCGGGCAATATCAATTTTTTGCGGCTGCTGTGTCAATTTCTGAGCAAGCTTACCAACCATGCCGTCCCATGTGGCTGAAAATAACAAAGTCTGCCGCTCAACAGGGGTAGCCGCAACGATGGTCTCAATATCATCAATAAAACCCATGTCCAGCATCCGGTCTGCTTCATCCAGAATAAGCACTTCCAGCCGGCCAAAGTCAATACGACCCTGACGCATGTGATCCATTAAACGTCCCGGTGTGGCAACGATTAGGTCAATCGGACGGGATAATGCGCGAATTTGCTGACCGAATGCAGTACCGCCTACTAGTGTTACTGTGCGCAGCCAAGGCATGTTTTTACCGTAAATCTGGGCATTTTTTTCAACTTGCTGGGCCAGTTCACGTGTAGGGGTTAATACCAGAGCTCTGGGTCCTTTGCCTGATTTTTCGCTGCGTTTAAGCAATTTTTGCAGAGTAGGTAATAAAAATGCAGCTGTTTTGCCGGAACCGGTTTGAGCAGAAACCATTAAATCCTGATTGTTCAGAACAGCCGGAATAGATTCCAGTTGCACCGGAGTAGGGGTTTCGTAGCCGGCAGCGGTAAGAGCTGTAGTAAGTTGTTTGTCTAAATGTAAATCTGAAAAAGACAATGTCATGATTTTCCTTTGGTTAAACGACCAACCAAACGTGATAATCTAGTTTATTGATGTGAAATTAGATTACTGGGAACTGTTGCTAGCTTAAGCCAAGAAGAAAATAAACAAAGAAAAGATAGCAATTGGTTGTCGTAAGCGTGTGTGTTTGGGTATTTTATACATCGGCGACAACCAGACAACGGACGCATTGCTGCGAAGGGCGGCATTATAAACAATTAAAGTAATGTTGAGTTCGCCGTATTTATTTAAGGTTGTAAACGATGGTTTCAAATTATCGACTAAATTATAAGATATATTATGTTTTTAAGCAATAGGATAGTCATGTCATAATGAGTAAATTTGCAAGGGAATATAAAATTTTTTCCGTTACAATATGACTGTTAATGTACCGAACGGTAGAAATTTGAAATTTTATTTATGAGTAATGATATAGGTGCTTTTGCCAACCGCCTAGGCAAAAATATTAAACATTTGCGTAAATGGGCGCAGCGTCAGAATATTGAAGCATGGCGCATGTATGACCGGGATATACCGCAATATCCATTTGTTGTGGATATTTATGCTGATCATGTACATTTACAGGAATATGATACTGGCTGGCTAATGCATAAAACTGATTATGAAGACTGGCTGGCTGAAGTAGTAGAAGCTATTTTATTTGTGACTGGTTTGCCCAAAGAGCATATTCATATCAAAAAAAGACTGCGGCAAAAAGGTAAAGATCAGTATGAAAAAACCGGTATTACCGGTACGGATTTCGTGATTCATGAACATGGGCGTTCATTCTGGGTAAATCTGGATAAATATCTGGACACAGGTTTATTTCTTGATCATCGTAATACCCGCCAGAAAATAGGCCTTCTTGCAGCGGGAAAACGTTTTTTGAATTTATTTGCGTATACGGGCAGTTTCTCGGTATATGCTGCAACTGGTGGTGCCTTATTCAGTGAAACTGTAGATTTGTCAAATACATATTTGCAATGGGCGCAACGAAATTTTGAATTAAACGGGCTGGATAAGCAGATTCATCAAATAGTTCGAGCTGATGTGTTTCAATATTTGCAAAAAGCGGCTGAAGAAAAAAAACAGTTTGATTTGATTGTAATGGATCCACCAAGTTTCTCAAATAGTAAGAAAATGCTGGATATACTGGATATTCAGCGTGATCAGGAAAAACTGATAGATGGTGCAATGCGTTTATTATCAAAGCAGGGTAGTTTGTATTTTTCAAATAATCTGCGCAGTTTTGAATTAAATCCGGTTTTGGAACAGCGTTATGATGTAAGTAATATTTCCAAAAAAACAATACCTGAAGATTTTCGTAATACACGCATTCATCAATGCTGGGAAATCCGGAAGGGTTAATTAACGAGTAGATATTCGGGAGGAAATAATGATTCGATCTGCACGAATGTTTTTGGCTACTGGTATATTGAGTTTATCTGGGTTGTTGTTATCTGTTGCTGAGGCAGAGGTCATCTATCATTCCGGACATGGTGAACGTCATGTTATTGTCGATTTGCCTGTTTCATCAACTACAACCATTAATAAAACTGTACATATTGATGCTCCTGCCGGTACAACTGTAATATATACGGATACTCCGGTTTATCCGGCAGCATTGCCTTATCCGCATTATCCGTCAGTTTTGCCATATCCGCCTGTTTATCCTGTTGCATCCAGTATCAGTTTACGTCCGGTAAATCATGGTTGTTTGCGCAGTGATGGTATGTCTTCAGTCTGGCAATCTGTAGTTGTTGATTCCTGTGCCGGAGATAAAATTAGTGAAGCTTTTTATTTTCATCAGGGTCAGGTGTGGTTCAATAACCGCTGTCTGGCGGTAAAAAATAATGTGGTGGGTACGGTTTATTGTGAACCAGACAAGAATAATAATTGGTTGCTGCTAGGCAGGCAGCTTCGCGACAAAAACAGTAATTTATGTGTGGATGGCTCACAAAGGCGCTTGCAATTGCAGCCTTGTACTAATGAGGAAAGTCAGCAATTTCATTAATATTACTGCTAAGTATATTTAATAAATTATATTTATATAATTTATTAAATAATTTTATATTTGTAATATTTTGTTTTAATAATAAAATTTTATAGATATTAAATAGATATCAGCTAAATCTTAATATTTATTTTATGTAATTATTTATTTTTTTATGTTAAAATAATGCATATTTGTAACAATTTACACTTATCAGAATTTTATCCATTATATTTATGAATCATAAATGTAGGTATATGTCTGGGCTAAATTCAGACTAATTTGTTCTGATTCAGTAACTAATGCAGGGTAAAAGTGACAGTTGCTGAGAATTTTTGCTTAAATTATTAATATGGTAAAAATAACAAGTTTGTGCTCAATATGGCGATTTCATACTGATGTCTGTAACTGCAAAAATGTTTAATTTCAGCTAATATTGTTTATCTTCTGGATAAGGTTACTTTAATACCGTTATGTCTCGTTTTTCTTCCTGTATTCTGCCACCAGCGATGCTGGGTATTTTAGGTGGTGGTCAGCTGGGTGCGATGTTCACTGTAGCTGCTAAAACAATGGGTTATCAGGTAACTGTTCTAGATCCTGATCCAGATGCGCCAGCAGCACAGTTTGCTGATGTGCATTTATGTTCTAATTTTAATAATGCTGAAGCTCTGCAGAATATGGCTAAATGTGCTGCTGTTACGACAGAGTTTGAAAATGTCAGTGCTGAATCTATGCGCTGGCTGGCGCAATATACAGTTGTATCGCCATCAGGTGATTGTGTTGCGATTGCTCAGGACAGGCAGCAGGAAAAAGAATGGATTGCCCGGGCCGGTCTGACTACTGTGCCCTATACTGTTATCAGTACTGAGTCTGATATTAATGATTCTCTGAATGCATTGTTACCGGGGATTCTGAAAACAGCTACTCTGGGCTATGATGGAAAAGGACAGATAGCAGTTGATTCTCTTGCGGAATTGCAGGCTGCTTTTACCCGACTGCGGCAAGTACGCTGTGTATTGGAAAAAAAGGTGGATTTACATGCTGAAATATCAGTAGTAGTTGCCCGTCTTAATAATCAGCACACTGTTTGTTTTCCACCGGCAGAAAATCAACATCAAAATGGTATTCTTGCTTACTCTGTAGTACCAGCCAGATTACCGCAGCCTGTATTAAAACAAGCTGAAAATATGGCTAATCAGCTGGCGCAAGCCATGGATTATCAAGGGGTGATGGCAGTTGAGATGTTTGTTGCTGGCAATGAAATGCAGTTGCTTGTTAATGAAATTGCTCCCCGGCCACACAATTCAGGTCATTACACTTTAGATGCCTGTATTTCTGATCAGTTTCAGCAGCAGGTAAGGTTGATGTGTGGATTGCCGCCGGCAGCCACAGATTTATTAATGCCTTGTTGTATGGCGAATATTCTTGGTGATGTCTGGCCTGAAAACGGCGAACCGAACTGGAATGCTGTTCTGAATCATAAAACTGCCTGTTTACATCTGTATGGTAAAAAACAGGTAAGACCCGGCCGTAAAATGGGACATTTTACTGTTCTGGCTGATAACCCTGATCAGGCATGGCAAACAGCACGCAATCTTCATCTTCACCTGCAAAACTCAGCTCAAAACTCTTCTACTGCTTCAGATTAATCCTGTTAATATGAACAAAGGATAATACCTTGAAACTAATGAGCACAAAACAGTCTCCATTGGTATGGATGTCTGATGGCTGGAAATTATTAGGATATGTCTTACCAATGGCACTTGCTTGTGCCGGTATTGCCGGTTTACCCATATCTATGGCAATGGCTGGTGTAATGTGTGCTTTGCTCAGTAGTATAATTTTGGGTGGTCCGAAAAAAGTGTTATTAACACCAGCACCGTTTTCAGCGTTAATACTGATGGCTTCAATAGCCTATTATGCAGGAGTGGTGAGTGAGCGTATTACTGTGGCTATTATGCTCACCTTGTTTACTGGCGGGTGGTTATTACTTATGTCTCTTATACTACCCAAACATTGTCTGAACTGGATTGCCCGTCCGGTCTGGCATGGTATTGGTCTGGGTATGACTTTAACACTGTTCGCCATGCTTATTCCGGTCATTCTTGGTGTTCCGGCTAATAAAAATTCATGGCAGGGGTTGTGGGAACTGATTCTTAAATGGTATGGCTGGAACTGGCCAAGTGTGGTTTTGGCCATTTTATCTTTTGCCTTGCTGGTATTATGGAGAAGTAAGTCTCAGCCTAAGGCCTTGTGGGTGTTGCTACTGGTATGGATTCTCAGTTATATATGGCCGTTTGCACTAGTAGGTATAGCCACTCCGGTTCAGTTGGATGAACAGTATTGGCCATTTATGAATCCGGTACATGCTGACTGGCCTTTATTGTTTTTTCTGAGTGCTACAATTGCATTATTGATTTATGTAGAAAGTTGTCAGTATTTACCGAAACAGTTCCGGCGCAGTGTCGCGCTGGTTGGTTTTAGTAATATATTGTCTTCATTTACCGGAGGTCTGGTCATAAGTTTAGGCTATGTGGCCGATAAGGCATTAAAAATCAGACGTAATACGCTAATAGTTATGCTATTGCTTATGGCATTGATTTACTGCTGGTCATGGTTGGCGTATGTACCATTGCCTGTACTTGCAGTAATTGCACTGTATGTTCTCTGTGTGCAGATTAACTGGTGTGAATTGCGTTTTTATTACTGGCAATGGGGTGATTTGCTATGGTTATGTATCTCTGCTGGTCTGATTATTATGTTTGGTGTCTGTACTGGTTTATGGCTGGTGATTTCTTTTGCTTTAATAGGAATGTGCTGGTATTCGCTCCGAATGCATGCCTGGCCGGTTTTATTTCCAGAAGTTCAAATCATCGCGCAGGAAGCGGTGATCATTTTGCCTCAGTTATTATTGTTTGCTAACGTCGGTACGCTGTTGAATCGAAGCCATGATATGATTACTAGTCTGGATGTAAAAAATATATATCTGGATATGAGTGCGGGCTGTCATGCAGATGTAACTGTATTCGTTCATTTACAGGCTCTTGCCCGTAGATTGCATCAGCAGGAAAAAATGTTATTTGTATGTGGTCTGAATGAAAAAACATGCCGGGTACTTATTGCTAAAAAGCTGGATTATTTATCATCCGAGCAATTCAGTACCCTTAGTGCTGAATCTTTGTTAATATGTCATAAGTATAATAATGGTTCTGTAATAGCGTAATTTGCTCAATATGATAATTGTTGATAGGGATATTAGTTCTGAGTTTTTGATAATGAGTATTTCATTCAGACTGGAGAGAAAATGAGTAAATTCTGGAGTGAGAAAACCAAATTGCTGCAACCTTATGTACCCGGAGAGCAGCCTAAAATAGCCAATCTGGTTAAACTGAATACCAATGAAAATCCATTTCCACCTTCTCCAAAGGTATTAAAAGCAATACAGGCTGCAACTGAAGGTTTGTGTTTATATCCTGATCCGAATGCAGATAGATTAAAACAAACCATTGCTGATTATTATGGTTTGTCAAGAGAACAGATTTTTGTGGGTAATGGTTCGGATGAGGTACTGGCTCAGGCATTTGCTGCTTTTTTTCAGGGAAAACAACAATTATTATTACCCGATATCAGTTATAGTTTTTATCCGGTCTATTGTCAGTTATATGATGTTGAGGCTCGTTATATCCCGCTTAATGAGCACTTCGCTATTAATCCGGCTGATTATTATGATGCTCAGGCCGGAGTTGTTTTTCCTAATCCGAATGCACCTACCGGATGTATTTTGTCTTTGGCTCAGGTTGAGCAGATATTACAAGCCAATCCGGATTGTGTAGTACTGGTAGATGAGGCCTATATTGATTTTGGCGGTGAGTCTGCGGTGGCACTGATTGCTAATTATCCTAATCTACTTGTGGTACAGACACTTTCAAAATCTCGTTCGCTTGCCGGTATGCGGGTTGGTCTTGCACTAGGGCAAGCAGAGCTGATTGAAGGACTTGAGCGGATAAAAAACAGTTTTAATTCTTATCCGCTTGATCGTTTAGCACAAGCTGGAGCTATTGCGGCATTCGAAGATGAAAATTATTTTCGCTCAACTTGTGCCAAAGTTATTGAAAACCGTATCTGGCTGACTAAACATCTGTCTCAGCTCGGATTTGAGGTTTTACCTTCTAATGCCAATTTTGTCTTTGCAAGTCATAAAAATAAAACAGCTGTGGAAATTGCTGCTGAGTTACGCCGGCATGGTGTAGTGGTTCGGCATTTTCCTCAGGAAAGAATCAATAATTTTTTACGAATCAGTGTCGGAACACAGCAACAACAGCAAAGGCTGATTGAAGTATTGGAAGAAATGCTGAATCCATAGACAAATATACATTCTGATTTTGCTGGTCTGCAAGCTGCAAATTATCATAAAAAGGTATTTGTTTGGTTAATGCAGTTAAGAATAGCTGATGAGCTGATAATCATCTGCTATTAATTCAAATATGAAATGCTGATTGGATTGAATGATTATTTTTTTATTCCGTGTTACGAATATAACTCCGATATTTTGCTTTTTTTTCAGTTCATTCAAACCTTTTCTGATACCTAAGCCATAAAAAATAGTTGAATAAATATCTCCGGTTAATGAGTTATCTGAAATGATGGTTACACTGTGCAACTCATTATTCAGAGGATAGCCGGTGTGCGGATCAAGGATGTGATGATACAGCTGGTCGTTAAAAATGAAATAGCGTTCATAAATGCCGGAAGTGACTACTGATTTGTCTTCGACATGTATGATTCCGAGCAGATTATTTGCCTCGGCAAAAGGGCGTTTTAGACCAATATGCCATTGTTTGTCAGCAGTAATTGGTGAGTAGCCGATTGTTAGTACATTACCTCCGCAATTGATAATTGCCTGAAAAATGTTATATTGAGCTAAGAGCAATTTGATAATGTCCGCAATATAGCCTTTAGCAATGGCTCCTAAATCAATTTCCATACCAGCTTTAGCCAGATATACAGTTTGATTTGTCCGATTCAGCTCAATGTGATGCGGGTTAGTCAGTGTTAATCTACGGGCTATTTCATCCTTTTCCGGAATACTGCGTCCGTTAAAACCTATTTTCCATAATTTCACCAACGGACCAATTGCCAGATTAAACTTGCTGTTAGGTAACAGGCTGGCTGCTTTAGCCTGACTGATTAAATTAAAAACCAGTTTGCTTACTGCTACCGGCTGTTTGCCGGCAGCATGGTTAATGCTCATTACCTCTGAGTGGTAGCGGTTTACCGTTAACCGAGCTTCCAGTTGCTCTATAGCGTTAAAAACGGCAGAGACTGCGGTTAGGTTTTCAACGAACAGTTTCAGGGAAACCGTTGTCCCCATTAACTGTTGGCTATAGGTGTAACTTGTACCAGACATAAGTGATGAGGTATTTTTCAGTAATTAATGATTTTTAGCATATGCAGCAGCCTGATCACCGGCCTGAATACCAAAAATGATAATATCGGCAATGGCATTTCCTCCAATGCGGTTGCCCCCATGTACACCACCGGCAACTTCACCCGCGGCATAAGCACCTTTAATAATCTCTGCATGAGTATCAAGAACTTCTGTCTTCGTATTGATGGTTACACCACCCATAGTATGGTGAATGCCCGGTGCAATGCGTATAGCGTAAAAGAATGGCTGGTTCAACTGGTGACGCATGCCGGTAGTACGTCCGAAATCTTCATCATGCTGCTGTTTTACAAAATGATTGTAGCGCTCTACTGTGGTAATGAGAGAATCAGGATTAATATTCAGCTTTTCTGCAAGTTCAGCCAGTGAGCCGGCTTTTACCGCCAATCCTTTGCTGATATAGGTTTCTGCTGCTTTATTTTCAGCACAAATCTGTTCATCAAATAATATATAGGCATAATGTTCAGAAAGGGCGATGATACTGTTGGATACTTTGTCACGTGTGTCCAGTTCATTGACAAAGCGTTTGCCTTTTTGCGATATCAGAATAGCACCTCCGCCACGGATGGATTCTGATATCAGATAAGCGGTATTTTGCTCTACTGTGGGATGAATCTGTATTTCGTTCATATCAACAGTGCCGGCACCAATTTTTTGTAATAAAGCAATGCCTGAACCGGTTGCTCCTTTATGATTGGTGGTGACAAAATCAGCTAAATCAGGGCGGTAATGGGTAACCATCTGTGCATTGGCTCCAAAGCCACCGGTTGCGATAATGATTGCTTTGGTGCTGATGCGTTGTTCATTTCCTTCTTCGTCGTGTACGATTACTGCATTAATACGCCCGTTCTTCATTTCAATATCTGTTACAGAGGTATCCAGCATTACCTCTATCCCGCGGTCATTAATATTTTTCAGCAGACCGCTAATCAGAAAACCGCCGACTGCTGCACCATTATCAGGACGATGAGTGCGGTCTACACTCATACCACCTGTGGTAGTCAGGTTATTTAACTGGATTCCTTTTTCATCCAGCCAGTCTATTGCTGCGGGAGCGTGCTCGACAAAGTAGTGTAATAGTTGCGGGTTGTTTTTATTTTTACCGCCTTTCAGGGTTTCGTTATAAAACCATTCTTTATGGTCGGTAATTCCTGCCTGCTGCTGAAAGCGGGTTTCAGCCGCATTCATACCTGCGGATGCTTTGTTGGTATTGCCGCCGATAACCGGCATTTTTTCAATAATAATTACTGAAGCCCCTTTATCATGTGCTTCAATGGCTGCGGCCAGTCCGGCACCGCCGCTTCCGACGACTACTACGTCACAGGATTTATCATCAGCATCGCCGCCTTCTACAATTGTCGCTACTTTATATGAGGTTGATATGGCTTTGGTTACAGCTTTTTTAAATGCATCACATTGTGAAGTAGCGCCACTGATTGCATCTACATAAGGGCTGTTGGCTGCCAGAATCCGTTCTTTAATTTCATTGAAATTACGTACAGAAACATGATCCAGTTTTTCGGCATTGACTAAAGACAAATCTTTGATAAAGTCTTGCCCCAGTTCTACATTTATGACAAATTGGTTATCAAAATCGTCGCTGACAGTTTGCTGATAGGTACCGGCATGGAATTTTTTGGTATTGATTTCTCTTACCATGCTATGAATAAGCGGAAAGCGCCATAATGGTTCGGGAATGTTCAGGTTAGTACGCTGATCGCTGTTCATGCATAGCTGTAAATCATTATGTTTCTGAATGCGTTCAGCCCAGTCAGGATAGGCCACACAGGCGCGCCCTGCAGCGATGAGATCATAGCCATGTGCCATTGCTGTTTCTGCGTCAGTTTTATTCACGACATTACCGACGCCGATAACCGGTATCTTAGCCAGTACGGCAGAACGTAATTGTATGTATTTATCAATTAATGGTGTTTCATCATTGCTGTCAATGATGGATGGCCGCAGTGTGGCAGCCATTGAAAAATGTATATAGTCCAGACCAATTTGAGCGAGCTTGTCTAGCAGGAACAATGAATCGTCAAAAGTAATGCCCGGCACTTCGAGTTCTTCCGGTGAAAACCGGTAACCGATAATAAATTCATTAGAAGCATATTTTTTAGCCATTTGCCGGCTGATTTCAAGTATGGCGAGCGGGAAGCGGGCGCGGTTTTCGCGGCTGCCGCCCCATTTATCCTGGCGCTGATTGGCGTGTGGTGAAAAAAACTGCTGGATAAGATAAGTATTGGCGCCATGTATTTCGATTCCGTCAAAACCTGCGGCAATTGCGCGCCGGACAGCTTCGCCGAATTTATCAATCATATCTTCGACTTCGCCGGCTGTCATTGCTACAGGGACCGTTGCATTCGGACGCGGAATAGCAATCGCACTGGGGCCGACAGGTGTCTGACCGCCGATTAATTGCGGCTCAACCATTCGTCCGCCATGATAGATTTGTATAACAGCTTTGGAACCACGCTCTTTTATGGCTGCGGCTAACAGGCTCAGACCTTCGATACAATCATCATTATGAATGCCTATTGCTCCCGGAAAAGCCGGTCCTAAAGTATCAACATAACCGCATTCAACAATTACTGTACCAATACTGCCGGCACGTTCACGATAATAATCAATTAGATTATCTGTTACAGTTCCATCATAGAAACCACAGCAAGTAGTCATAGGAGCCATAACTAAGCGGTTTTTTAATACAGCACCATTGGGTAACGTCAGCGGATTGAAAAGGGGCGAAGATAGCTTATTCATATTTTTGATACGAGTTCATCAGAACGGGATAAAAAGACTTAAATATATGGTAGCGTAAACGCTCATAATCATCTATTGAGTAAAAGGGATATATATCGCAATGAAATATATATAATATATTGCTTTGATGTTTATCAAATTATGCGGGTTAAATCGGGTAAATAACTTGTTTTAGGTCAGTTTTGAATGCTTATTTGTCTATGAGTGCATTTGCTCAGCGCCACTTTTTATAGGACAGTTTGTAATGCATACGGTACATACAAAACCCGCATCTGGTTTTACAGTTTTCATTACTGAAACAGATATTATCGGAAGAGCGTATTTAGTATCGTTTTTGCATATTATTTAACATACTGAAAAGATAAAAATTAATTTTTTACAAATATTAATGATCAGATATTTGCTTTATAAGCATGACTTTGTCTGGTGCGCTCAGGTACAATCTGTTTTTTCTATTGAAATACAGTACTCATGGCATCTTTGGAAACATGGATTGGTTTACGTTATTTACGTGCCAGAAAACGTAATGGGTTTATGTCATTCATTACAGCAGTCTCGATAGTTGGGATCGCATTAGGAGTAACGACATTAATTGTTGTTTTATCTGTCATGAATGGTTTCCAAAAAGAAATCCGCAATCAGCTCCTGAGTGTTGCTCCTCATGCTGAAATGGGATTCCATGAAAACAGACTGGATCAGCATTGGCAGGATTTGCAGAAACTTGTTAAAGGTAATCCTCAAGTACTGGGTTCAGCTCCTTATGTGGCTGATCAGGCTTTACTTGCTAATGCCGGCGAGGTTCGAGGTGTGCAAATACGCGGAATAGATCCGGCTCTGGAGGGTAAAGTTGCAGATTATGGTAAGGGTATGCCCAAAAATGGGTTTGCTGATCTTAAACCGGATGAATTTGGTATTCTTTTAGGAAAAGATCTGGCCGATGCGCTGGGTGCTAATATCGGAGATAAGATAACTGTTATTACGCCCGATGGGAATGTTACGCCGGCTGGAATGGTGCCACGGCTGAAACAGTTTACATTAGTAGGTGTGGTTAAAACCAATATCTATGAATTGGATAATACACTCGCTTTAACTCATATTACGGATGCACAGAAACTGTACCGGCTGGGAAATAATGTAAGCGGATTGCGTTTAAAGCTGGCTGATCCGCAGAATGCTCCGTCTGTTGTTCAAAATATTGTGCCGGCAAAACTTCATAATGAGATCTGGATTCGCGACTGGACTTTTCAAAATCGCAGTTATTTTGATGCAGTGCAGATGGAAAAACGGATGATGTTTATTATCCTGTTATTAATCATTGCTGTAGCTGCCTTTAATCTGGTTTCTTCTTTAGTCATGGCGGTTACTGAAAAACAGGCTGATATTGCGATATTACGCACCCTCGGACTTTCTCCGGGCGGCATCATGCGTATTTTTATGATTCAGGGTGCCATAGCCGGATTCTTCGGTACTCTTTTCGGTGTACTTTTTGGTGTGACACTCGGATTGAATATTGGTCAGATCGTTGCCTTTTTTGAACATCTGACTGGTAAGCATCTGATTCCTTCACAAGTGTATTTTGTGAGCTACCTGCCTTCCGATGTGGAATTATCTGATGTTTGTATGATTGCTGTTATTTCATTATTACTGGCTTTCGTTGCTACTTTATATCCAAGCTGGCGTGCCGCCAAAACTCAGCCTGCGGAGGCTCTGCGCTATGAATAAACCAGAGTATGTTCTTGAATGTGAGCATGTCAGCAAAACTTATGATGACGGACATTTACAGGTATCTGTACTGGATGATTTAGATTTCAAAGTTAGATGCGGTCAAAGTGTGAGTATAGTTGGTGCATCCGGGAGTGGAAAATCTACTTTGCTGCATTTACTTGGCGGATTAGATACACCCAGTAACGGCACTATACGTCTGATGGGACAAGATATTACCCGTCTTGGGCAGAAAGCCATAGGTCAGCTGCGTAACCAGTATCTGGGCTTTGTTTATCAATTCCACCATTTGTTGCCAGAGTTTACTGCGCTGGAAAATGTAATGATGCCTTTACTAATTGGACGCATACCGAAGGCTCAGGCAGAAGAACGTGCTAAGGAAATGCTGGATAAAGTAGGGCTTAAGCAGCGTATGACCCACCGCCCCGGTGAATTGTCTGGTGGTGAACGGCAACGGGCTGCTATTGCCCGTGCACTGGTTACTCATCCCGCCTGTATATTGGCTGATGAACCTACAGGCAATCTTGATCGGAAAAATGCTGGCAATGTACTGGATATGATGCTGGATTTACAACATGAGCTGAATACAAGTCTGGTAGTTGTTACCCATGATGATGAGCTTGCTCAACGTTTTGATGAAGTATTGACGGTAACAGATGGTAGATTAGTATCTTTTAATGTTCGTTGATGTATGAATGTATAGGTTGTATTGATTGATTAAATATGGCTGAAGCTATCAATCTGGCAGAAACTCAGGAACAGTCTGCACATCCAGCACTCGCTGCAATTGAGCATGTGCTTCGGGTGGTTGCCCAGCAGGAGTGGGAAATTATTCAGCCATGGGCTGATAAGCTGTTATGGGCGCTGAATCGTGGAGACAGTTATATTATTGTTCCTCGACAGCATTCGGAGGCGCTTCGTAAATGCAGAATTCTTGTTGGAGCTGCTGGTACTTATACGCCATTTATTTTGCAAAGTAATCATTTGTTTTTAGGAAGAATGTGGCAGCTTGAGCAGGATATAGCCGAGTCTATGCTGGCATTGGCTAGTATTCCGCCTGTTCATTTGAATATGGATGTAGCCGCTGATCTGGCGGACTGGTTTCCTGATGCCAACAGTACCCAGCAACGTTTTGCTGCGGCACTGGCTCTTATTCAGCATTTTGTAGTGATTAATGGCGGGCCTGGAACAGGTAAAACAACTACCGTAGCCAAAATACTGGGTTTATTGTTGAAACATACCTGGCATTTATCACGTCCGCCGCACATTGCACTGGTGGCACCAACTGGCAAAGCTGCGGCACATATGGCCAATGCTTTACAACGTGCATTGGATAAACTGCTATTATCTGATGACAGCAGACAATTGCTGGCAGATTTATCAGGTCAGACAGTTCATCGCCTGTTACAGTTACAACCTCCATTATTAACAGGCCCATTTGATGCAGAACATCCTTTACCGGTTGATATACTGGTGGTGGATGAATCTTCGATGCTGGATTTGTCTCTGTTTCGTGCACTGTTGCGTGCTTTAAAGCCTGATGTTCGTATCATTCTGCTGGGAGATGCTAATCAGCTGCCTGCTGTAGGCGCAGGAAATGTGCTGGCTGAATTATCTCAGCCGACAGTGCTGTCTCCTGAGCTGAAAAAGCAACTTACGGCTTTATTGCCCGAACAGTCTTTGCCTCCTGTCAGCGATAATGCCGGTATGGCTCAATATGTTGCAACTTTAACTCACAGTTACCGGTTTGATGCGACACAGGGTATTGGCGCTCTGGCCTCCGCTTGTATCAACGGTGACGCGACGTCTGCACTTAATGCAGTAAACAGTTTTCCAGAGCAATTACAACTGCACCAATTTGATATACAAGTACTGTGTCGCAAATTATATTCACAGCAACAGCTATGGTGGCAGGCAGTGGCTGAAAATAATATTACTCAGGTATTCAGCCATCTTACCGATATTATGGTGCTGACTGCATGGCGTACTGATGCAGAAACATTTAATCAGCAATACCGAAGCTATTTACGAACTCAGTTACATCAGAATACAGATAGCTGGTTTGCTGGTATGCCGATTCTGATTACTCAGAATGATTATGGTGTGGGTTTGTTTAATGGTGATATCGGCGTGATTCTTCCTGAACAGAATAATAGTAGGCATTTACTCGCTTATTTTACTGATGGGACAAATTATCGCTCAATTTCCCTTAGCCGCTTACCACAGCATGAGTCAGCTTTTGCCATAACGGTACATAAAAGTCAGGGATCAGAATATGATGATGTTTGGTTGCTGGCTCCGCAGTTTCGCGCAGCGGCTGATGATTCGTTGTTTAACCGTTCTCTTTTGTATACCGCATTAACCAGAGCCAGAAAACAGTTTACTTTTTGCGGTACGGCCAAACAGCTAGTACAAGGTATAAAAAATAACCAGCAGCGGCATAGCGGATTAGCTACAGCTCTGGCTCAATTATTGAGGAAACAGACACAATTGTCTTTATTCTGAATTGGCGGAATCTGAATCCGCATTAGTTGTTTTGTTCAAATAATTCATCTGTGAATCGTTAAATTATTGTGTCATTACATCCATGTGGTGAATAAAATAAGATTATGCTATTCTGTTTAATTCTGTTACAGAATAAAGTTTCAATTATGCAAAAACCTTTAATTGCCATTATTGCGGCGATGCAGCCTGAACTGGATTACCTGCTTGAACAACTGGATAACCGGCAAGATAGTCAGGCTGGTGCTGTTCATTTTCATCAGGGTGAAATTAAAGGTGTACCAGTGATACTTGCACTGAGTGGTATTGGTAAAGTCAATGCGGCGCTGACAACAGCAGTAATAATTGAAAGATTTACACCTGATTATGTTATCAATACTGGTAGTGCCGGTGGTTTGAAAGCTGGTATTCAGATTGGCGACGTTGTTGTTGGTTGCGAAATAGCTCATCATGATGTTGATGTAACCGTTTTTGGTTATGTGCCGGGTCAGGTACCACAATTACCGGCACGATTTAACACTAACCAGTATCTTGCTGATGCAGCCAGAAAAGCCGCACACGTATTCACAGGTGCAGAAATCTATACTGGTTTAATTGTCAGTGGCGATCAGTTTGTCGGTACTGCTGAACAAAATCGATTGATTAAAGAAAAATTTTCAGATGTTGTGGCTGTTGAAATGGAAGCCGCTGCCATTGCGCAAACTTGCTATCAGCTTAATATTCCTTTTGTGATTATTCGTGCTATTTCAGATAATGGTGATGCAAATGCGTCTGTTAGCTTTGATCAGTTTCTGCAACAGGCTGCCGGTAATTCTGCACAAATGGTAATCAACTTAATTACTTCAGGATTGAATAAATCTGCCTTTGAAAACAAGTAAATTAGAGTAGTGATACTGAAAACAGAGTAGATAATCAGATAAATAAATATTCTGATACTGCTCTGTTTTTTATTTATTGCTCTGAATTGTCTTAATATAATATTGAGTACTGTTAATCTTTAGACATTTATTAGTCTTGGCAGAAAATAATAAATAATTTGGATTATCTGTGATTGAACGTGTTTATGCAGTAAATTTTCTTACAAGCATGACATTGCTAAAATTCAATTTTGCCGGTTCCTCAGAAATTGAATTTGATATGGGGTACTGTGTGATTATATTTAAGTTATTGTCTGAAAAAAATCTGATTATAAACAATTTAAATATTATTAATTGACTTTGTAGACAAGCCACTATTTAATATCTTCTTTACAATATAGCTGCTTATGTAATAACTGTATTTACTGTGCTGTCTGCAGCTATAGAAAATTAAGATTAATAACAGTTTATTTTTAAACGGCTTTTATTTTATCAGGATGAAATTGTGTTCCAGTCTTTTTTTCCAAAGCCACGTTGGTTTTTTCTATCTGCCATATTATGGATAGGTCTGAATATTGCCCTCTGGTATTGCGGAGGTGAAAGTGCCGGAGAGTGGTTTGGCTGGCCGCAAGGCTATGCGACCAAACCTCTGGCTATTGGTCTTTCGCGTTTCTGGTCGCCTGCATTTTTGTGGTTTTATCTTTGGTTTATATTGGCTACAGCTATTTTTGCTATTTTCTGGTCAGTAGTAGCAAAACATCCGTGGCAGCGCTGGTCAATATGGGGTTCTGCTTTAATTCTTTTTAACATCTGGTTCAATGTACAGGTAAATGTAACGATTAATGCCTGGTATGGTCCGTTCTGGGACATGATTCAGAAGATGCTCAGTAGCGGCGGCGGACCAATCAGTAATATATATCAGAACA
Source organism: Snodgrassella sp. ESL0323 (assembly GCF_013346865.1). NCBI lineage: Bacteria > Pseudomonadati > Pseudomonadota > Betaproteobacteria > Neisseriales > Neisseriaceae > Snodgrassella > Snodgrassella sp. ESL0323. Next base: position 244,337 of record NZ_JAAEDT010000012.1, read on the forward strand.
TGCTGACATTTTTGCTGATTGCAATGGTCGCGGTAACAGTAATTATGCTGAATGCTTTTTTCGTCAGTCATTATGTATTTCGCTGGCGTACAGCCATGAATCAGTACTATATCGAAAACTGGCCGAAACTACGTACTGTCGAGGGTGCTTCTCAGCGTGTTCAGGAAGATACCATGCGCTTTGCCACTATTGTAGAAGAGCTGAGTGTCAGCCTGGTGCGGGCGGTTATGGTATTGATTGCATTTTTACCTCTCCTGTTTCAGTTATCAAGTCATGTGCCGGCCTTACCGTTAATTGGTGAAATAAAATATTCACTGGTTTGGGCTGCACTGGGTTGGTCCTTGTTTGGTACAGTTTTACTGATGGTAGTTGGTATTAAGTTACCCGGACTTCAGTTTAATAATCAAAAGGTGGAAGCAGCATATCGTAAAGAGTTGGTTTATGGAGAGGATAATGACAAACGTGCTCAGCCAGCGAGATTAAAAGAACTTTTTGAGCGGGTAAGGGTTAATTACTACAGACTTTATTTTCACTATGCTTATTTTAATATGGTAAGTACATGGTATTTACAGCTGGATGGGTTATTTGGTTTATTTATATTATCGCCATCCATTGCAGCAGGTACAATGACTCTGGGTTTAATCAATCAAATTATAAATGTATTTAATAATGTTCGTGAATCATTTCAGTATCTTATCAGTTCATGGAAAACCATTATTGAATTGCTGTCAATTCATAAACGTCTGAAGGCTTTTGAATCTATACTGAATGACAAAAATTGATAGTTATTTATGATAGTTTGGAAAATCCTATAGGTAACCAATTCTGTTCTGACACCTATAGAGTTTTATTAATTTGCCGCAATGATCTTTTTATGTTTCAATTTACAAATTGTGATCAGAAAATAAGCTCGCGGTAGATTTACTAAAATTTTATTAATAATTTCAGTACAGTTTGCTTTAATTTATAACAGCCGGAATGAAATTCGAAGTTACAAAGTTTTTATTTTATTTTGTAAAAAGTATGCAGCATAGCAATAGTGATAATGATTAAATACGTCATTACCCAGCGCAGAATATTGATAATTTCCGAATGAAGAAGAACACGGCTTCAAGGTAAAATCGAACTAGTTTTAGAAAAATGATATTTTTGTTTACAATTTAAAACTATTATTGGAATATTTGTAATTAAAAATAAATTATTTTAGAAATTATTAAATAAATCTGAAGTTTATATTAATGTGTGTTTATAAATGATATTAATTTGTGGCTAAATGAGCTGAATCACTGCACAATTAAGTCTGGTTATAATGGGAATTAAATATATTCCAGATGTCTGTGAATGTAATTAATGCCTGTCTAGTGTGCAAGTTATTGTTTTGTTTTCAATAATGTGTGCACGCAATCATGGAGACGATATGAATACACGTATTGAACATGACAGCATGGGTGAAATCGCTGTATCTGAAAATGTTTACTGGGGTGCGCAGACTCAGCGCAGTCTGCAAAATTTTGATATTGGCGGCGAAACTTTGCCACCAGCTATGATTCAGGCAATGGCTCTGGTTAAAAAAGCAGCCGCATTAACTAACCAGCAGCTTGAGCGTATCAGCGGTGAATGTGCCGGTCTGATAGTACAGGCAGCTGAACGTGTTCTGGAAGGGAAACTGGCTGACCAGTTTCCATTGGTAGTATGGCAAACCGGATCTGGTACCCAGAGTAATATGAACATGAATGAAGTTCTGGCTAATGTGGCCAATGAAATTGCCGGTCAGCCAAGAGGCAGTTATAAACCGGTACACCCGAATGATCATGTTAACCATGCTCAGTCTACCAATGATTCGTTTCCGACTGCTATTCATGTCGCTACAGCGATTCAGATTAATAAGCATTTGATTCCCGCTGTGCAGGCTTTACGTGACACGCTGGCTTCTAAAGCTGAAGCCTTTAAAGATATTGTTAAAATTGGTCGTACACACCTGCAGGATGCGACACCGCTGACACTGGGTCAGGAATTCAGTGGTTATGTCAGCCAGCTGGATCATGGACTAGAGCGTTTGCAGCAGGCATTACACTGGTTATATGAACTGCCATTGGGTGGTACAGCAGTAGGTACCGGTTTGAACAGTCACCCACAGTATGCAGAAAAAGCGGCAGCCAAACTGGCTGAGTTAACCGGTTTGCCGTTTGTTACCGCTCCTAATAAATTTGAGGCACTTGCCGGTCGTGATGCAGTGGTATTTGCTTCTGGCAGTCTGAAAACGCTGGCAGTCAGTCTGAATAAAATTGCCAATGATATCCGCTGGCTGGCTAGTGGACCTCGCTGTGGTATTGGTGAAATCACTATTCCGGCAAATGAGCCGGGTTCAAGTATTATGCCGGGTAAAGTGAATCCGACTCAGTGTGAAGCCATGACTATGGTTGCTGCTCAGGTAATGGGTAATGATACAGCTATTACAGTGGCTGGTGCTTCGGGTAATTTTGAACTGAATGTATTTATGCCGGTACTGGTGTTTAATATTCTGCAATCAGTGCGTTTACTGGCTGATGCCTGCAATAGTTTCAATTTGCGTTGTGCACAGGGGATTGAGCCTGTAAAAGAAAAAATTGATGCCAATTTACATCATTCTCTGATGCTGGTTACTGCCCTTAATCGCCATATCGGCTATGAAAAAGCAGCTAAAATTGCAAAAACAGCGTATGCACAGAATACGAGCCTGAAACAGGCAGCTATAGAGCTGGGTTTTCTGACCGCAGAAGAATTTGATAAATGGGTTATTCCGGAAGATATGATTGCACCACACTGATGGTGTAATCTGATTAAAAGCCGTATCGAAATTAATTCGATGCGGCTTTTTTGATATTAAACTCAGTATTAACGGTTGTATGATTAAGCTATTAAAATTGATTACAATCTGATAAAAAATTTTTTGTTTTTTGATTAGTTTGCTGTTTCTTTAATCAAACGTGCTTCTACCCGTACATATCGGTCTTTATCCAATAATTGCAGACGGACACCAGTAGTGTCATTAACAATGCGCCAGAATTTAACAAAACCGAGTGTACCAGTACCTGTACGTTCATCTTCTATATTGGCACATAGTTTATTGATGCCAAAAGGCTGACTGAAACGCAATGTATGATGATAGTCACGATAAGTACCATTTATTTGATTACAGCCGAAATAAGCAAAATACTGATGTGTATTCGGATCAAAACGAATACGAGAAGAAGTATCTGGCGTGGGTTCACCATTCAGAGAACGGATTTCCCAATTGCCGGATAAAAATCTGGTATTAGGCTTATCTGCAAAAGCACAGGCATTAATTACAAGCAGAATAGCCACAGAAGCCAGAAGTGATGTTAATTTCTTCATTTGTTTAATTTCATTTACTTATATAGCCAATTAATTTTGACATATTTTATTATTTTAGCATTTTTATTTAGTTTTGTCAGATTTTGCGCATTATTGTTCGGATTCGCGTTGTTGTTTATACAAACGTAACCATTCAAGAGCTTCTGCTTTTTGCTGATCATTCCCATATTGTAAATCTCGCATGGCGCGGCGGTAACCAGCCTGCTCCTGTGCCTTGGCAATTTGTTGCTGCTGAAAAGAGTCCTGATTATCAGGCACTCTTCTGTGTATCTGTTGCGTTTGTGCTTTAGCCATTGCTTTTGCAATCAAGGCAGCCGGATTAATTTTGCCGGCAGACTTTGCTGCAGAAGTTGTGGTTGTTGCAGGTTCTTTAGTTTTGCGTGCATGCAGTTGTTTCTCTTTTAAACGCTGCAAGCGTTGCAGACGTTCGGTACGATGCTGAAATCGCAGACTGGCCTGAGTAGCAGCGGCAAAACGGTCACTTTCCTGCTCATCGGTCAGTGTTCTTGCCTGTGGTAACCAGTGTTCAAGTACCGGCTGCATATCGATACAATCAACCGGGCAGGGGGCAATACATAATTCACAACCGCTGCATTCAGCGCTGATTACTGTATGCATTTGTTTGGTTGCGCCCATAATCGCATCTACCGGACAGGCTTTAATACATGCCGTACAACCGATACATTCGGTTTCATCAATTACAGCTATTGCTTTAGGGAGGGCAGCTTTAAGCGCATCTGCCGGAGGTAGAATCTGCACATTTAACAGTTTAGCCAAATCACTGATGACAGCAGTACCACCCGGTGTACAGAGGTTAATTTCAGCTTCGCCGCGACTTAATGCCTGAGCATACGGCAAACAACCCTGATATCCACATTGCCTGCACTGAGTCTGAGGTAAAAGCTGGTCAATGTGTTCAGAAGCAATAGACATGATAAAACTACGTAATTTTTAATACTTAAAGAACTATTCTAACATAAAGCTAAAACAGCAAATTTATACATATAAGCAGACTTTATTAAATATTATAGTCTGTTTATTCTGCTTTGTATTCAATCCTGTGCGGTTGAGACTGAGATTATTTACCTGTAGGTGCTGTCCAGCCTCCGCCAAGAGCCTGATAAAGTGAAACCTGTGAATTCAGATAATCTGCTTTACTCTGAATTAGCTGACTTTGTACGCTTAGTAAATTGCGCTGGCTGTCCAGAACATCAAGATAAGGAGAATAACCTGCACGATAACGATTTGTTGCATGGTGCAGGGCATTCGCCAGTGCATCTCTTTCCATTTCCAAAGCTTGTTCCTGTTCCTGTAGGCGATAACTGCTGGATAATTGGTCTTCAACTTCTTTCAGAGCAGTCAGAACAGTTTTGCGATAGTTCCAGACAGCTTCATTACGTTTAGCGACATTCAGATCAAAATTTGCTTTTAATTGTCCGCCTTCGAATACAGGTGCCAGAATACTGCCGCCTATACTCCATAAATTAATCGGTTCTTTAATTGGTGATGTGGTAAACAGACGGCCAAATGTAGCACTGATTTTCACAGAAGGTAAAAATTGTGCCTGAGCCGAGGCCAGACTGGCATCACTGGCAGCTATCAATAGTGCCGACTGAACTATATCCGGACGATTTTTCATCAGCTCAGAAGGCAATATGTCAGGTATAGCCGGTGCATGCAGTTCGGATAAAGATAAACCGCGTTCAATGGTACGGCTGCTACTGCCTGTGAGCATACTCAGAGCATGTTCCTGCTGGCTGATACTGGATTGAACTACCGGAATCTGTTGCAGTGTAGCTGCATATTCAGCCTGTGCCTGATTCAGTTCCAGCTTGGATGTATAGCCGACATTAGCTTTAGATTGAGCAATTTTTAGCTCTCGCTGACGCGCTTCCAGAGTTTTTTGCAGTAAATTCAGCTTTTCATCAAGTGCACGCAGAGTGACATAAGATTTAACCGTAGTTGTGATGACACTCAGACGGGTTGCTTCTTCGGCAATTTCACTGGCTTGCCGGTTCAGACGACGTGCTTTCCATGCATTACGGTTCTGACCAAAAACATCCAGTTCGTATGCAGCCTGAAATGTTGGCTGTTCTACCCGGTTAACGGTAGCAATACCAAAAGCATTCAGGCTTTTTTGCCGTGAAGTACCTCCGCTGGCTTCCAGACTGGGTAGTAAGGATGCGCGCGAAGCATGTTCCTGAGCGAGTGCTTCCTGTATTCGTGTTTGTGCCAGAGCGATATCAATGTTATTAGCAAGTGCTTCACCGACAAGCCGGTTTAAAACCGGATCATTAAGCTGAGTCCACCATTGTGCATCTGCATTTTGAGCGGAGTGATGATACTGTTCATGCCACTGTACCGGAACGTCGACCCGCGCAGTTGCCGGAATGTTCGGAATTCTGGGAATACAACCACTAGCACTGACTGATAGGGCGATCAGGGTAAACAGTCTGATTAAAGGTGTTTTCATGCTTTCACTCTGGTCGTATCTATACTTACTACAACAGACATGCCCGGGCGCAGACGTTCAAAAAGCTCATTACTGGTATCAATGCGTATGCGGACAGCGATACGCTGTGGTACTTTAACGAAGTTACCTGTAGTGGTATCTGGTTTGATTGCAGAAAACTCACTGCCCGCAGCCGGAGAAATTTTTTCTACGATACCTTTGACTCTGGCTCCGTTCAGGGCATCCACTGTAAACCATGCTGGCTGACCAACGCGGATATTGGCTGTCTGTGCCTCTTTAAAGTTAGCGACTACCCATTTGCGAGCAGGTACCAGAAACATTAATTGTGTTCCGGCATTTACCAGCTGACCATTTTTGACGCTGATTTCACTTAACCGGCCACTTTCAGGAGCCCGGACAACGGTATTGGATAAATCAATCTGAGCCAGTCCGAGCTGTGCATGTGCATTATCAACGTTTGCTTTCAGGCCGCTCTTGTTAACATGAGTGCTTTTCAAATCTTCCTGAGCAACCCGATATTGTGCTTTAGCTTCCGCAACTCCGGTTTGAGCCTGTTTTAATGTAGCTCTTGTCTGGTCGCGTTCACGTAAGGAAAGCGAACCATCAGCAACCAGAATATTTACCCGGGCCATATCAGCCTGAGCTTTTTCCAGTTGCGCCTGAGCATTGGCAATATCTGCCTCACGGGCTGCCAGAGTTGCTTCTTTACTGCGGCGATTCTGTTCGTAATTGGCTAAAGAGCTATCCTGTAAACCAATTCCGGCTTCAGCGGCTGCAACTTTTTGTTTGTATATCCGGTCATCAATCTGTATGAGTGGCTGTCCAGCCTTAACGTCGTCAAAATCCTGAACATATACCTTAGTAACGTAACCAGTTACTTGAGGACTGATAATGGTAGTCTGACCACGTACATATGCATTATCAGTTGATACCATTGAGTTGCGGAATGGCGGTAATTTCCATGCACGTAAAATCATCAGGACACCAAGCATTAATACCAGTACCAGAATGGCAGTTACAAACCATTTACGTTTAGGAGGCTGCCACTGACTGGCTGTCGGCTGAGCAGGCGAGGGATTAGCCTTACCGGCAGAAGCGGATGAGCTGCTTTGCTGATTTGTGCCCGCCTGATTCGTATTTGGCTGTGCTGATGTCTGTTCATTAGCGGTTTTGCTTGCTACCGGAGCAGACTGTGCGGTTTGATTGCCGGTTGTTTTCTGATTTTGATCCGGATTGTTTTGTTGTGTGTCAGTCATTATTGTCCTTCTTTATTTTATTGTTTTGGCGGTTCTTGCATTGCACGCTGGCGGGCAGCCGCATAGTTTCTCAGTTCACGCCCGATTGGGTTGGTACCGTGTATCTGATGCCACCAGCGATGTGCGCCGACAACCAGAAAGCAGATTAACGAACCGATTCCCACCAAAACAAATAAATCATTGTAAGCAGCCACTTGTGCCAGCATGGTGTCCTGTTGAATCAGTTTACTGACACCATAGGCATGATTCCAGCTGCTATCAAAACTAAAACTCTGGCTCGCCAGAGCATTCTTCTGAATTACCTGATTGACTAACGGGTCTGTCAGGTATGCACTGTCTGCGCTGTTAATCAGATGAATGCGTGTTCTAATCGTAATGAAAGCATTAAGTAACGCTGAACCGATTAGCCCGCCGACTGTTTGTGAAAAACCGAATACAGCCGAGAAACTCATGATATATACAGGGTCTTTGGAAAGAGCTCGTATCAGTCCTTCCATCATAACCGGCCCGAAGAAAAACAGCGAAGCAAAGGCAATCATAAACTCGGGAATATAGAAGTTAACCGGTCGTGACCACTGATTCTGTCCAACTTCCATAAAACTGGCCATGGCAATAATGGCAAATGAAATGACCAAAGGTAATTTAATATCAAGAGGGTTGAATGTTAATACACTAATAAGCAATCCGAGTGCAGCACCACAGGAAACAACCGCATAAAAATGTATCATCTGGTCATTACTCAGGCCTAAAGCTGTCATCAGACCAGCTGCACCCATGTTTTGCTCAGATAAAGCTACTCTTATCAATGAACCGAAAATCAGTATCTGGAGCATGCCATTGGTATGCATCATCCATTTGATATCCAGCATCGGGCGTTTGCGGTTGTATTCAATAATCACGGAAAGCATACAGCATACGACGCCGGCTACAAACAGCCAGCCAATCCAGTCTTTGTCCCACCAGACAATTCTGCCTTGTACCGCTCCTGCAGAAATAAAGGCAATTCCGGCAGCCAGCAAAGGGAAGCTTATCAAATCAATTTTTTCGAAAGATTTTTCCAGATAGCCAGAGGGAATAGGTAACAGCCATACTGCACCGCAAACCAGCAATGCCATACCTAACTGAAAACTGAATACAAGCTGAAACTGTTCGTGCTGTAAAAGCAGGGGAGAAATAAATCTGGCCAGCGGCTGGCTGAGCTGAGTAAGCCCCAGCCCGAATATCATGCCTTTACCACGATGAATAGCCGGCATCGCCTGCATCATGTAATACATGGCTACACTGTTTAAGCTGCCGCCTACCAACCCGCTCATACCACGTGCGAATAATTCCATATAATAATCATGGAAAAAAAACTGAAGGCAATTAGTCAGTATCAGCCCAAGAATGATATAGCCTACATAACGCGGCAACCCGAAATTCTGGCGGATTTTAAAAAGTAATACACTGATAATGGCGCTGAACATGTAATAGGATACCTGTATCCAGCCGCCTTGTTCAGGTGTCAGTCCCAAGTAGCCCTGAATCTGAGGAATGTTGGCCAGCATCATGCCATTGGTAAATCCGGCAGTTAAGCCAACGATTGTGCCAATAATGCCGTAGCATAAACGCCTTTTCCACGGATGATCGGGAAATGATGGTGAGCCGGCCATCATGGGGCGTTCATGCGGTTTTAACTGATAGGTATTTTGAGACATGGATTTTTTACTGCAATATACATATGCTGAAGCCGCTACAATTAAAAATGCCATCCAGTAATCCTGATTAACTCAGATGGATGGGCGATAAACGTTCAGCGTGTAAGTATTCTAAAACAAATTTTTGGTTTCTGCTAACAATATTTTAATATCTGTGATAATAACTCTGCTTTAGAATAACGGATATAAATTGTTAATTTTTAAAATTATTTATCATTGTAAAAATATAAAACTATTGTGTCTGTCAATAAGTCTCAAGTGATTGAGATAAGTTACGATTACATAAATATACGATAATTAAAACAGACAAGACCGCATATTAATTTAATGCTAGATAGGACGAAAGTTCAGTAATTACTGATTGATTTTTAGAGATAGGCAAGAGTGATAATCACTCATAAGTATTAACTTATTTTGTTAATAAAAAATCCAGAAGAGTAGATGGTCGTTAAAAACAAAAAAGCATAATCCTGAGATTATGCTTTTTTGTTTTTAACTGGTGCCGGCACCAAGAGTCGAACTCGGGACCTTCTGATTACAAGTCAGCTGCTCTACCAACTGAGCTATGCCGGCGAAAGAGGAGCGCATTATGCGCAATAAAATTAAATCGTGCAAGTCCTTTTGGTGATTATTTTTTAAATTTACAATTAAACTGCTGTTTTAACGATTAATTAAAATATTCAAGTTTTAGCCTGACGGCGACAAACTATAACTATTTTTTATAACGTCCTATATTATAATACAGGGTTTTGTTTATTTATCGGGAGTGTCAGGGTGGGACACCATTTGAAACTCGCGCTTGCCGGCGCGCAAATTCTGTTTGTAGCATTTGGTGCTATGGTTCTGGTACCGTTGCTGACAGGGCTGAATCCGGCATTGGCATTAATGGGTGCAGGTATAGGTACTTTATTATTTCAACTTTGTACTAAACGTAAAGTACCGATTTATCTGGGTTCCTCTTTTGCGTTTATTGCACCGATTATTTATGCCATGCAGGAATGGGGACTGGGTTCAACTATGTTTGGTCTGTTTGCTGCCGGCTTTATGTATTTTGTTTTTGCCGCATTAATTAAATGGCGTGGTCTGGCTTCAGTACATCGTTTACTGCCACCAGTGGTTATTGGTCCGGTGATTATGGTGATAGGTTTATCGGTGGCTGTGGTAGCGAGCAGTATGGCTATGGGCAGATCCGGTGATAAGCAGGTGGTTGATTACGCTCATTCGTTGTTTTTGTCCGGTTTTACGTTTGCTGTAACAGTTATTGTTACCGTATTCGGCAGCAAAATGATGCGGCTGATTCCGATTCTGATCGGTGTGGCTGCCGGTTATATTATGGCCTTATTTACCGGTATGGTAGATACCAGTGCCATGGCAGCGGCACCATGGTTTGCTGTGCCGCATTTCGCTACGCCTGAGGTTAACTGGCAGGCTGCACTGTTTATGCTGCCCGTAGCTATCGCACCGGCTATTGAGCATATTGGCGGAATCATGGCGATTGGTAAGGTAACAGGCCACGATTATGTCAAAGACCCCGGTTTGCATAGGACTTTGCTGGGCGACGGTTTGGGCGTATGTGTAGCCGGTCTGATTGGCGGTCCTCCGGTTACTACTTATGGTGAGGTTACTGGCGCAGTAATGATTACTAAAAACAGTAATCCGGTAATTATGACCTGGGCAGCCGTTTTTGCAATTTTTATGGCTTTCTTTGGTAAGTTTAATGCTTTTCTCAGCTCTATTCCGTTGCCGGTAATGGGCGGGATTATGTTATTGCTGTTTGGTACTATTGCTTCACTGGGTTTGAAAACGCTGATTGATGCCAAAGTGGATTTGATGGAACCGCGTAATCTGGTGATTGTCAGTTCCGTACTGACTGTCGGTATCGGTGGTATGGTTGTGAAAATTGGTACGATGGCTTTTGCTGGTGTGGGTTTATGCGCTTTGCTGGCAATTGTACTTAATTTGCTGTTACCGGCTAAATCGTCAGCCCAGTCCTGATCAATTATTCAAATCGTTTGATCCTGTTAAAAAACCGCAGCCTGTTTATAGCTGCGGTTTCTTATTTTTGACGGAAATTCAATTTATAAGACAGTAGTCTTATTCAAGGTAATTTTTTCAGTTCAAACAGAAAATAGCGGCTTTTGCCGCTATTTTAGACTAACCGGACAACCGGCTAAGATTAAGCTGCCTGAATATTAGCCGCTTGTTTACCTTTTGGACCGGTGGTCACGTCAAAAGATACACGTTGACCTTCTTTCAAGGTTTTGAAACCATTCATGTTGATTGCAGAGAAATGCGCAAACAAATCTTCGCCACCTTCATCAGGTGTAATAAAACCAAAACCTTTAGCGTCGTTAAACCACTTAACAATACCAGTTGCCATGAAACTTCCTATACATAAAAAACAAAATAAAGAACAAGTTTACGACACAAAAAGGCCAACAAAGTAGTGAACGGCTGTACATCAGTTTGTCTGGCAGTCTATGTCTGACTTGTTAAGTAGTCTTTTTACATAGGTTAAGAACTAACGTCAAGCAAGCTTACCGAAAAATGATAAAATTATTAAAACCGTTACTAAAAACCCACAGATACATGTAGATTACTAGACAATGTCAAATACGAAGATACAAATTGTTAGCCAGAGCCAGAAAGCAATGATAATGCCGCCAAAACGCTATAAAGTGGTGTTGCTGAATGATGATTATACGACAATGGATTTCGTTATCAGTATATTAATGGATGTGTTTCATTTACCACATACGCAGGCCATCGCCATTATGCTAATGGTGCATGAGTCTGGAAGCGGCGTGTGTGGTGTGTTTCAAAAAGATATTGCAGAAACAAAATGTAATCAGGTTTTATCACGCTCGGAAGCAGCCGGTTTTCCTTTACAGTGCCTGGTAGAAGAGGCCTGAATTGCCTGTTTGGGTAATTACGGGTGAAATATTGGTTCTGCGGGTGCTACTTGAATTTTATCGTGTATGCTTCATGTTTATACAAGCGATTGAAATTATTTGCTGTCACTATTGATAACGTAACTTTGCCAGGAGGTCGGATATGATTTCGGCACAGCTTGAAAAAATTTTGCAATATATTTATGCCGAGGCTCGTAGCCACGCCTTTGAATTTATTGGTGTCGAACATCTGTTGCTCGGCCTGTTGCAGCAAAGTGAAGATGTCAGTGAAGTATTACAGGCTGTTGGCGTAGACAATCATTTACTGGCTAAACAGTTACAACAGAGTATTCATGAAAACACTCCGGTCTTGCCGGATAATGAGCTTGAACAGTCTGAATTACAGCCTACACTGGGTTTTCAGCGAGTTTTACAGCAGGCTATTGTACATGTACGAGCGGCGCAGACAAAAGGTGAGGTAACACCGGTTGATGTACTGGTTGCGATTATGTCGGAAAAAGACAGTCATGCCGTGTATTTTATTGAAGCGCAATCAGTAACCCGTCTGGATGTGCTGCGATACCTGACACTGGGTAATCATCGTTTTTCTCAGGATAAAAATACTGAGCAGAACAATGAGACAGAAGCTGCCAAAGCAGAGGCAAAAGCACTGGAGCTGTATACAGTGAATCTTAATATGGAGGTAATGGCCGGGCGTATCGACCCGTTAATTGGACGTAATGAGGAAATACAGCGTCTGATCCAGACATTATGTCGCCGACGCAAAAATAATCCATTACTGGTAGGGGAGGCAGGTGTAGGTAAAACCGCTCTGGCGGAAGGACTGGCTTATTTGCTGGTACATGAAAAGGTACCTGAATCTATTAAAGGTTCAGTAGTTTTTTCTTTGGATATGGGTGCACTGCTGGCCGGAACAAAATATCGCGGTGATTTTGAAGCCCGACTAAAAGCCGTAATCAAAGAATTAAGTGAGCTGGATAAAGCTGTGTTGTTTGTCGATGAAATTCATACCATCATTGGAGCAGGCAGTGTATCCGGCGGGACAATGGATGCATCCAATCTCCTCAAACCGGCATTAGCCAAAGGAAGTATGCGCTGCATTGGCGCCACTACGTATCAGGAATACCGCACCATTTTTGATAAGGATCACGCATTAAGCCGGCGTTTTCAGAAAATAGATATAGTAGAACCTTCCGTACCGGAAACGGTACAGATATTGCAGGGCTTACGCCCGGCATTTGAGCACTTTCATCAGGTACGTTATACCCGTGCAGCATTACAGGCTGCTGCCGAGTTATCCGCGCGCTATATAAATGAACGTTTTTTGCCTGATAAAGCGATCGATATTATTGATGAAGCAGCGGCCGCACAGAAAATTCAGCCAAAATCCAGACAGCGTAAAGTTATCGGACGGGCTGAAATTGAGGCTATTGTCGCTAAAGTGGCACGTATTCCGGAAACAGCTGTTTCTCATGATGATAAACAGGTATTGCGTTTTCTGGCTGATAACCTGAAAGCAAAAGTTTTTGGACAGGATCAGGCTATAGATGTGCTGGTTGCATCAATAAAAATGGCTCGTTCTGGTTTGAAACCGGCTGATAAGCCGATTGGCAGCTTTCTGTTTGCCGGGCCTACCGGCGTCGGTAAAACTGAGGTTGCCAGACAGCTGGGACAATTACTGGATCTGCCATTATTGCGCTTTGATATGTCTGAATACATGGAACGCCATGCTGTTTCGCGTCTTATTGGATCGCCACCGGGCTATGTAGGATTTGAGCAGGGCGGATTACTGACTGATGCAGTGAATAAACAGCCTTATTGTATATTACTGCTGGATGAAATTGAAAAAGCTCATCCTGATGTATTTAATGTATTGTTACAAGTAATGGATTATGCCAAGCTCACAGATAATAATGGTCGTAGTGCGGATTTTCGTAATGTAATTGTCATTATGACTACTAATGCAGGTGCGGCCGAGCTTGCTAAACCTAACCTTGGTTTTACTGGTCAGCGTGAGCAGTCTGACAGTTTGATTGCTATTAAGAATACATTTACCCCCGAATTTCGTAATCGTCTTGATGCCATTGTTCCATTTAAGGCACTGGATGAAAAAATTATTGCTAAAGTGGTTGATAAATTTTTGTTGTCTTTGGAACAGCAGTTACTGTCTAAGCAGGTTGTGGCTGAATTTACACCTGCGTTACGTGCCTATCTGGCTAAACATGGTTTTGATGCGGCAATGGGTGCGCGGCCGATGCATCGTCTGATACAGGAACGTATTCGTAAATTACTTGCGGATGAATTATTATTTGGCCGGCTAAGTGAGGGTGGTGTTGTACGAATTGATTATTTACCACAGCCTGACGAAGTGGTACTCGATTTTACAGATCCACAAAAAAACAGTCAGAAAGAATCTGAGTCGGTAACTATTGAATAAGTGTGTTAATAATAATATATATTTTGATAAAAAAAAGTGTGGCGAAAAGCCACACTTAAACACACACATCAAGAGGAAACCAATCAAAGTAAGTTCATTATAATGTTTTCATTAACAAGTGTTTTGATTCATATCAAATGTAAAGCCTTAAACTAAAAAAATTTAAAATAAACGAATTAAACCTTTTTTAGTAAAGAATATGAAAATTGTTTATTTTCGAAAATAACAATAAATGATTTAAAGTAAATTAGCTGGTAGCGGGTCGTTTTGTAGCTTATTTACCGGCTGTAAACGCTGATGAAAATCCAGAACATGAAGCTGAGAGCTGTTTAATTTGCTAAAAAATTTTTCACTATAGGGCAGTTGCGGTGTGCTGATTCCCAGCCATTGCGCCACACCATCCAGTAATTCCAGACCGCTGCGCTGAGCTTTATTACGTAATTGTCCGGTCAGATCGCTGCTGACAATCACTAATGGAACATGGTAGTTCTGGTAGAAGCAATCATTATGACGCAGGATACTTTCAGAACGTACGATGCTGTTTTTTTCATAACTGTTTTTATCGTGACTTAAACCATGGTCGCTGAAATACAACATACTGAATGGCTGACCGCTGTGCTGTAATGCCGTATATATCTGACTTAGTAAATTGTCTGTCTGCCGGATGGTGTCAATATAGCAGTTAGTGTTGTTGTTATCAACATAGTGATGCGCTTGTTGTGGAAGACGGTCGCACGGATTAGGATGAGAACCCATGATATGCAGCACAATCAGCCGCGACCGATTCGAAGGCAGTGGCTGATTTAAAATTTTTTGCAGTGGGGCAATAAGCTGATCATCAAAGCTGCGTATACCAAAATCGTATCCGGTTGTTTTCAGAAAAGTCACGTGATTTGCCTGATGAGCAATAGAAGAAATTGACGTATCGTATTGCCCGAGAGCGCCCTGATTAGATAACCAGGCGGTATCCAGACCTGCCTTTTTAGCCAGAGTAATAACATTATTCTGTATGTTGATAGATGTGCCATGGCTGAGTGTCAAGCCATGTAATAATGAAATAGGGGTATTCGGTCCGGCAGACAGCATATTATTCATAACAATATTGGCATGTTTATCCAGAAATGGTGTATCTTTATATTTAAAACCATACAGATGCATATAGTCTGCACGGACACTTTCGCCGATAATCAGTACATAGTTACGATAAATCTGATGGCTGCTGCTGATTTGCCAACTGTCAGGTTTGTCTAAATCCCGCTTCATTTTGGCCAGTTCAGTAAAATAGGCTCGTGGTTGCAGATAGGCATCTGCTAAAAATTCCACCGGCTGTGCGCGCAACGCAAAACCACCGATTGTATAGCCCTTACGTGCTGTCTGTATTGTCATTACCATCAGAATCAGTACTAGCGGAATACTCCAGTAAAAACGCCAGCGAGGTGCTGCGGCTTTACGATTAAAACGTACAATAAACAGCGGAACGGCTGCTAGTAAAATAGTAGCAAAGTAGGTGTGCCATGGAATAGCACCAATATATTCACTTGCTTCACTGACGGTTGTGCTTAATAACGAAGCAATAATGCCAAAACTTGGCCGGCCGTACAGGGTAGCAGTAGGGTGATATAAAAGAATAATAATAGTACTTAACCACATCAGCCATCGCCATACGCTCGGGAAGAAACGCTGTAAAAGCAGCATAAGCAGCCAGGTTTCAATAATCCGGTTAGGATTCGGTGGATAAGCCAGCGCATAAATCATTACCAGACTGTAAATAAGTAATAACACAATCATCAGCAGATAATGTTTACGAGGTGTCAGTTTCATAAATAACTCAGGTTGCAGGAGTGAAATTATCAGCAAAGAAAGCTGTTTCTGCCAGAGCAGCCTGTTTGAGGAATAAAGATTTTGCGCTGGCAATCATTTGCGGATGTCCGCATGCATATACTTCATGATTGCTCATATCGGGATAATCATTTAGGGCGATATCTTGTACATATCCCCGAGCTCCTTTCCAGGATGATTCCGGCCGGGACAGTACTGCTGTCCACTTTGCCTGAACCAATTCGGCGCAAAGATTGTCCAATAAGGCTGCATCGTACAAATTTTCTTCTGCGGCAACTCCCCAGTATACATGGATAGCCTGCCGATATTGTTGTTCAGCCAGAGTATTCAGCATAGCTTCAATTGGCGCAATACCAGTACCTGATGCCAGCATAATTAATTGTTTTTGTTGTTTACTCAGTTGAAAGCTGCCAAAAGGTCCTTGAATGTGAATAATATCTTTTTGCTGAAGCCGTCCGTCAAATAATTGTTCAGAAAAAACACCACCCGTATGGCGGCGGACATGAATAAGCAGCTGACGAGTATCAGTATTAAAACCGGCGATAGAGTAACTGCGGCGTAAATTATCAGCGAGAACAATATCGACATATTGTCCGGCTTTAAAGTTAAACTGTTTTTTTAGCGGCAGTTTCAGGGTAACAATGGCTACATTGGCACAATAGCGAATATCATCAATCCGCGCATTCAGCGTTTGAACCGGCTGATTATTTTTACCCTGATAATTGGGTAGATAAAGTGTTATATCACTTGCAGCACTCTGACAGCATAATAAAATATCCTGCTGATTGCTGTCTTTACTGTTCAAGGCCGCCTGTGAATTGATTTCAGTAGTTTTGCCCTCAGTCAGTTGCGCCTTGCAGGCACCACAACAGCCACTTTTACAGGCATGCGGCAGCATAATACCGTTTTCAATAGCCGCATTAAGCAGTGATACCCCTTGTTTTGCGTAAAAAGTTTCACTTGCCGGTAAAACAGTTATCCGATAACTCATATCTGTTTTGTATTATTTTAAAGAAAACGATTATTTTAGAACCTTGCCAGATAAAAGCCAAATTAGGAGGTAAAAAATGATAATAAATGCCGCAGCGGAGATTACATTATTGTTTAATGAAAAAAGCCTGTTATGCTCAGTAACAGGCTTATCATGAATACTTCCTGAAAAGGCAGGGAAAGATTTAATTAGAAAAGTATTTGGCGTAGATTTTGTCGTACTCGCCACTGGCACGAATTTTTTTCAATGCATCATTCAGTTTTTCTACTGTGGCTGTATCACCTTTGCGTACCACGA
Organism: Snodgrassella sp. ESL0323; assembly: GCF_013346865.1. Taxonomy (NCBI): domain Bacteria; kingdom Pseudomonadati; phylum Pseudomonadota; class Betaproteobacteria; order Neisseriales; family Neisseriaceae; genus Snodgrassella; species Snodgrassella sp. ESL0323. The sequence continues at coordinate 261,614 of NZ_JAAEDT010000012.1, forward strand.
ATCCATAATGGTCTACACCAAATTCCGGTACCTTATTAATAGTAAATTTATCAGCACCATTGGCTTTAACATAATTACTGATAACAGCACCATCTGAAACCATGGCCTCAACTCCGCCATTTTCCAACTCTTTAATGGCTAAAGGTACACTGTTAAAACGGGCAATTTTGGTACTTTGTGCACCAAGTATCTTCTGAACGGCCAAATCACCGGTCTGACCACTTGCAACAGCTACGCGCTGCATATTATTTAATTCTGCCAGAGAATGGAAGGTTTTTGCTTTCGGTGTCAGTACCATCATAGAAATATCGAAGTACGGATCACTGAAAGTCATACTTTGTTTACGTTCATCAGTGATGGTTACCCCAGATGCTACTATATCTAAATCGCCATTATTCAAGCTGGCAAACAGACCGTCCCAGGGCTGATCTTTAAATTGTATTTTGAAATTACCGGCTTTAGCCATTGCTGTAAGCAAGTCAATATCAAAACCGGTAAGTGAACCATCAGCGGTACGTGACTCGAATGGGGCAAATTCGGCATTTGTACCCACAATATAAGTTTTATCGGCACCAGACTGTACAGGTGCAGATGCAGATTCTGAATTATTTTTACTTCCGCCACAGGCTGTTAGCACCAGTGCAGAGCACATGGCCGCAGCGGCGAACCAGTGTTTGATTTTCATAAATGCTCCTTGAGTTCAGATGGGTTAATTGTCTAAAGAATATATTCTATACAAAAATTTACATTTGATGATACGCATCCTTACTGCCATGTCTGGTTTGATAGTAACATATTTAAATGATGACACAAGCTTTATAGATACTCTGTAATGTAGGTTTGCAGTGTTATAATTTCACCCTCACATATACATGACATTTATTAACAGTATATAAATTATGTGTGTTTTAGTTTTACAGGATAATTTATGCATATAATACATACCATTGCTGAAATGCGTTCATGGCGCAGGCAGGCTAAACGCGTAGCCCTGGTACCGACTATGGGTAATCTGCATGAAGGTCATTTGTCACTGGTACGTACAGCTAAAGCTTATGCCGATTCAGTGGTAGTAAGTATATTTGTTAACAGGATACAGTTTGGTGCCGGGGAAGATTTTGATAAATATCCGCGTACTTTAGAGCAGGATGCAGAAAAGCTTAAAGCAGCCGGTGCCGATGTGGTATTTGCACCCGATGAAAGCGAGCTTTATCCAAATGGTGTGCAGAGTTATTTTGTTGAACCGCCGGCAATCCAGAATGAGTTATGCGGGCGCAGCCGTCCGGGTCATTTTCGCGGGGTGACGACAATAGTAACTAAACTGTTTAATATTGTTCAACCTGATATTGCCTGTTTTGGTAAAAAAGACTATCAGCAACTGGCTGTGATAAAAGGCATGGTTCAGGATCTGAATATGAATGTAGAAATCATTCCGGTAGAAATAGAACGGGCACAGACTGGTTTGGCTTTATCCAGCCGTAATGGTTATCTTTCGGCACAGGAGCTTGTACAGGCAGCACAGCTGTCTGCCCAGTTACAAAATATTGCCGATGCAATTAAGCTGGGAAATACTAATTTTTCGGTTTTGGAAAATAGTGCCGCAACGTATTTGCAACAAAATGGATGGCAGGTTGATTATATTGAAATCAGGCAGGCACAAACGCTGACAAAAGCTCAGATATCCGATAAAAATCTGGTTATTCTGGCTGCTGCAATCTTGGGAACTACCCGTTTAATTGATAATATAGAAGTCAATTTGTCGCATTAATAATAAAAATAGTCTGTTAACCAGATATTAACCATAAGGCAGCGTGAACACGTATGTGGTGGATTGTATTAATACTGTTAATTAGTGCTATAGGCGCTTTATTCTGGTGGCGTAATATTCAGGAACGTAAATGGCAACTGGAATTGACCTACCTGACCCGCTATGAAAACCGGTTTCAGGAAGGTCAGTTTCCGGTATTGAAGATTGCCAGACCTTCTTTGAAAAGCCGTATTTCTTGTCTGGCGCAAAAGCTTGTACAGCGCAATCAGACAGTTCAAAGTTCAGCGCAACAAGAACAACCGTTAGAACCAGATTTGCTAAAGACTGAATCTGAAGCAATAGAAACTGTAAATAATCATGAAGAAATTCATCCGGCTGTACCGGCTAATAGTACTGGTGAGAGCTGTCTGCCGAAACAACAGACTGAAAAATCGGAATCTGAACCGGTTACTCCTCAGATTACAGTTATTGAATCCGCTCCTATACCGGTGAAAAGTGAAACGGATAAAACAGTCAGTGAAAATGGAGATAGTTTACAAGACACAGCTGATACAGATAATGAATTGCCGGTAATAAAAGAAAACCCTTGGTTTCCGGTTAAATTGTTTAAATCTTTAAAAGAAAATGCTGCGGATGGTAATGATATTCATACTGAAGATGTGGCCGAAGAAAATATTCTGCCGAATACAGAGGAAGAGACTGACATTGATAATGAAGAGTCGACAGATAAAAATATATTGATTACCAGTGAAGAGCATACACAAGCTGCAGTGGTGTTCCCTCCGGATAAAAATCTGGAAGTAATTACTCTGGCAGAGGCTACCCGTAAAGTAGAAAATCATTCACTTGCGGATACAGTCACTGAACAGGCTCCGGCACTTGAAGTGATTCAGCTTAAATGGCAGTACAAACCTTTAAACAGTCAGAATCAGCAGCGCAATCGCAATGCGAAAGAAATTACTGTCGATGATCCGATATTAAATAAAGTTCGTTCGCGTACTAAAGCCGAACAGGCTGCTTTGTTAAAAGCCCGGGCATTAAAAAATTTTGATTTGGATGATTTACAACAGGCTACCCATCACAAACTGGGTAATTCTGTTGGTGCTCCTTCGCACCTGCCGCATTCTTTAACTACTATTTCTGAGCAGTCAGTTCATGAGCATAGACTCGGGAGAGAACATAATGGCGTGCAAATTATTAACGAAGAAGATATTCGTTTGAATCTGCTGCGTCAGCGACTGGCAAGACAGCGCCATAACGAGAATGCCCAGCAGTTTAATTCTGGTTATAGCATACCGGTAATAGCTGAAGACGAAATATATGCGAATTTGGCTAAAACCGATTCACCGGTAAACAGACAGAAATTTCAGCGACCGGTAGTCAGAGAAAGTGTTATTCCGGCAGCTGCACGTATCGGTAAAAGCCATACAGTAAAAATGACGGCACCAGTAGCTGATATGTCTGCAGACAAAGGTTTTACAGATGCTGCCGGCAGTGCACAGGCACCACTGTCAACAAGATTTACACCTTTTCATTCCATGCCGCCAGCATCTATTACTACAGTTGCGGCTGGAAATGCACCTGTAGCAGATGATTACAGCAGCAATAATGTTGACTATGGCGATTCTTTTAATCAGCAGCCTGTACAGCAGAATGAAAATTTTACTGAGAATCTGCGCCCGAGAAGAAGTCAGTTTCATTATTCTCAGGATATGCTAACAGTAAAGCAGGCAGTAACTGTCAATAATAATTCACAAAATTCTTATTATGAGAATTCTGATTTTAGTATCGGAAACACTTCTTATCTGTCTGATGATAGTGATGGAGATGTTGCAGTGGCGGAAACTCCGGTATTGGCTACAGAAGATCCGTTTTTCGCTGAAATTGAAGAGCAGACAGAAGCACCAGATTATTTCCCTTTGCATGAACATTACAACGAAGAAGAAGCTAACACAGATATATCAGCATTTTTGCCAAAGGTTGAAACTCAACCGCAGGGCTGCTCAGAAATTGTTAATCATGTTGAAGTAATTGAAAAAGATGAACGACAGACTGAATCAGTACCGGTTGTCGAAAGCACCGGAGTAGTTACCCGAAATAACCGGCAGCCTCTACCCACAGAACAAAAAGACTACAGTGCTCAGTCATCGCAAACTGCTATCGGTATGGCACTGCAAAAAGCTTTGCATAAGACAGCGGTTGTCACACCGGTGCACAAACCACAGTTAAAACCTATGCTGCCGGGGATGGATTTATTATTACCACCATATTATGATCCCGCAGCACAACAAAGTGAAGAAACCTTGCTGGAAAATGGTATCACCATCGAAGAAAAGCTGGCTGAATTTAAAGTCAAAGTTCGTGTAATCGATGCATTTGCTGGCCCGGTCATTACTCGTTATGAAATAGAACCGGCACAGGGCGTTCGCGGAAGTCAGGTAGTTAATCTGGAAAAAGATTTAGCACGCAGTCTGGGCTTTGCTTCTATCCGGGTAGTCGAAACGATTCCGGGCAAAACCTGTATGGGGCTGGAATTACCTAACCCCAAACGACAGATTATTCGTCTTAGTGAGATCTTTTCAGCTTCGGTATTTCAGCAATCCCGTTCTAAACTGACGCTGGCTCTTGGTCAGGGTATTACCGGTCAGCCTGTGGTAACAGATTTGGCTAAAGCACCACATCTTTTGGTAGCCGGAACAACAGGTTCTGGTAAGTCAGTAGGTGTTAATGCCATGATCCTGTCTATGCTGTTTAAAGCTACACCTGAAGATGTACGCCTGATTATGATTGATCCGAAAATGCTTGAATTGAGCATTTATGAGGGTATCCCTCATCTGCTGGCGCCTGTGGTTACGGATATGAAGTTGGCTGCTAATGCGCTGACTTGGTGTGTAAATGAGATGGAAAAACGCTACCGGCTGATGAGTCATGCCGGTGTGCGTAATCTGGCCGGATTCAATCAGAAAATTGCTGAGCTGGGTGCACGCAATCAAAAATTGTTTAATCCGTTTTCACTTACGCCGGATAATCCTGAACCACTGGAAAAATTGCCCTTTATTGTTGTGATTGTTGATGAATTTGCCGATTTGATGATGACGGCCGGCAAAAAAATTGAAGAACTTATTGCGCGTCTGGCGCAAAAAGCCCGTGCTGCCGGTATTCATTTGATACTGGCTACCCAGCGTCCCAGTGTAGATGTTATAACCGGACTGATAAAAGCTAATATTCCAACCCGTATTGCTTTTCAGGTATCCAGTAAAGTAGACAGTCGCACCATTCTTGATCAGATGGGCGCTGAAAACTTGCTCGGACAGGGGGATATGCTGTTTTTACCACCGGGTACCGCCTATCCGGAGCGTGTACATGGGGCCTTTGTCGCCGACGAAGAAGTGCATCGGGTAGTACATTATCTGAAACAGTTTGGCGAACCCCAATATATTGATGATATTTTAACTGCCGGGGTCAGTGATGATGATATGTTCAGCAATGCATCGTCACGCAGTAGCGATGATGAGATTGATCCTCTGTATGATGAAGCAGTGGCGCTGGTAATTAAAACTCGTAAGGCAAGTATTTCTTCTGTACAAAGACAATTGCGCATCGGTTATAACCGTGCTGCACGTCTGGTTGAACAAATGGAAGCAGAAGGAATTGTCTCTGCCGCAGAAGGCAATGGCAATCGTACCGTGCTGGCTCCGCAGAGTAATCATCTGGATGGATAATCTTTTAAAAATAAGTTTGTTTCTGCCGATTTATTAAACGCATATTTTTATATGCGTTTTTTTATATCAATATATTACTACCAACACAGGTATATGTATTTGGGTTTTAAATAATAAAGGTTGATATCAATATTTATATTTTTTAAACCAATAAATAATATTCAGGTGAGCCGTATTTATAATGGCAAATTATAGTGTAGATACATTCAAATTGCTCTTGTCAGAATATTAATATCTAGTAATTTTTGATATTTAGAAAGATTGATTAGCAATAAAAGTTAGTCTGCGTTTTTAATATTAGTATCAAAAAATAATTATTTCAGCTAATGATATGTATTTATTTGTATGATAAAAATGAATAAATTGTTAAACATGTTGTTTAATTTATACATTTAATAGTTTTTTTTTGGAAAATGTCATATAAATTGAAATTTTTCTACTTTATTGCAATGAAGTTTGAATTTAAATAATGACAAATAATTAAATAAATATTGTAAATATGTATTTAAACGCAAATAAATATACAAATATATTTAATTAAAGTATAAATATTCTTATAATCGATAAAATATCTAAAAATAATATATTAAATTTTATAATTAAATAAAAATTGTAAGTAATTGTTTTGTAAGTTAAATTGTTTGTCTCGTTTGTAGGTAAGTCTTAAGATTAATTATCTGTATCTGACATATAAATCCGAATTTGAAAATTTATAGTTGTAAATGTATTAATAATCTGGAGATAAACTAATGATTGAATCCTACAAACGATTCTGGCATAACATTCTGAATTTTTCAGGAACCTCTAATCGTGCTGATTATTGGTGGCCGATTGTTCTTAACTATTTTCTTGGAATGATTTTATTATATGCTGTTGAAAAAATGCTGGGACATCCGATTAATGATATCTATACATGGGGCGACTGGACAATTAATTTCGTTGTGCTGGTAATCGGTTTTGTTGTATGGATAGCGACTTTGTCACTTCAGTTCAGACGGCTGCATGACACTAACCGTTCTGCATGGTGGATTCTGATTACTCTTATACCGGTCATCGGGCAAATCTGGTTTATCATACTGATGCTGTTGCCGGGTAAGCCAAACCGTTTTGAGCATAGGTTATTTTAGCGTTTTGCGAAGATTCCGTATGGAAAATAATAAAGACAAAACTAAAAATTTAGTTTTATCTTTATTTAGTTAGTGGCTTATTTATATATTATGATGATAAAAAATAAGCCACTAATTGAAAAATTTATTGCCATTGTAAAAAATGTCAACGATACATCTTGATTTTGAATTATAAGAAAATAACAACAAGATTGGCAGGGTGAAATAAATAATTACATTTTTCTTATATTTTCATTTAAATTTTAATTTGAAAAATATTTAATTTATTTTAAAAAATTTATGATCAAAATCATATATCTATTTTTAAATATATGATTTTCCTTAATAGATATGTAACTAATGATAACATCTCATTTATTTACTCGTTTATTTATATAACTTTTTGATATTAAATAGACATCAGCAGCAGTCATTGAACATTCTTCATAAGAAGCATCATTTTTAGTAATGATTTCATAACTATTTCCTTTTTCATCATAAAAAATAAAGTGATAAATTTGGGTATATAAGCCTTTTGCTTTTTTCTCAGATGCTAATAGTGTTGACTTAGTTTTAGATTCATCTAAATTTTTGATATCAACTATACCCTCTCTTTGTAACCAGCTTTCACTTACATTCATTGGCCAGGAATCGCAATCAGGCCCTTTAGCAAAGCTTAATAAAGGCAAGATTGCCAATAGTGTTACTAGTAGAAATTTTTTCACTTTTTTATCCTTTGGTTTTATCTATTCCACTATTATATTACTTCTAGATTTTTATTATTGCTATTCAACATTTGTTCCCGATATTTTTTATCTAGAATAATATAACCAGTAGAAGTAGTACTGGGATTCGTTTTACTATCACAATGGATGTAAAAACCGGATCTACCACACATATTATTACCTGGATCAGGTTCTAACCTGATTGAATATGCACTACAATGTGGGTGTTTCAAGATAATCTCTAAGATGGCAGAATGTAATAAATATTACATCTTACTTATATATTTATTTGATACTAAGACTATAAATTACTGTAATCAAAATTTCACTATTTCAGAGCTGAATAAATGATATGATTTAAGTTTTATTTTAAAAACATCTAATTTGTTTTAAAAATATATAAAGAAAATCATATATCTATTTTAAAATATATGATTTTCCTTAAAAGATAATGTTACTAATGGTAATATCTCATTTCTTTTCTTGTTTATAAATATCTGATATTAATTTTGATATTAAATATACATCAACATCACTCATTGAACATTCTTCATAAGAAGCATCACTATTAGTAATGATTTCATAAGTATTTCCTTTTTTATCATAAAAAATAAAGTGATAAATCTGGGTATATAAGTCTTTTGCTTTTTTCTCAGATGCCAATAATGTTATCTTAGTTTTAGATTCATCTAAATTTTTAATATCAACTATACCAGCATTTTGTAACCAAGTTCTACTCATATTCATTGGCCAGGAAACGCAATAAGGTGCTTTAGCAAAGCTTAATATAGGCAAGAGCGCTAATAGTGTTACTAGTAAAAATTTTTTCACTTTCCTTCATCCTTTGATTTTATCTATTTTACTTCTAGATTTTTATCAATGCTTTTCCACATTTTTTCCCGATGTATTTTACGTAGAATTATACAACCAGTAGAAACCGTACCGGGATTCTTTATAACTATCACCATGGATATAAAAACCGGATCTACTACACATATTATTACCCGGATCAGGTTCTAACCTGATTGAATATGCACTACAATGTGGGTGTTTCAAGATAATCTCTTATGATGAAAATCATATATCTATTTTTAAATATATGATTTTACTTAAAAAAATAATGTAACTAATGATAACATCTCACTTATTTTCTTGTTTATAAATATTTGATATTAATTTTGATATTAAATATACATCAACATCACTCATTGAACATTCTTCATAAGAAGCATCACTATTAGTAATGATTTCATAAATATTTCCTTTTTTATCATAAAAAATAAAGTGATAAATCTGGGTATATAAGCCTTTTGCTTTTTTCTCAGATGCTAATAATGTTGACTTAGTTTTAGATTCATCTAAATTTTTAATATCAACTATACCAGCATTTTGTAACCAGACTTCACTCATATTCATTGGCCAGGAAACGCAATCAGGTGCTTTAGCAAAGCTTAATATAGGCAAGACTGCTAATAGTGTTACTAGTAGAAGTTTTTTCACTTTTTTTATCCTTTGGTTTTATCTATTCAACTATTATATTACTTCTAGATTTTTATTATTGCTATTCCACATTTGTTCCCGATATTTTTTATCTAGAATAATACAACCAGTAGAAGTAGTACCGGAATTCATTTTACTATCACCATGGATGTAAAAACCGGATCTACCACACATATTATTACCTGGATCAGGTTCTAACCTGATTGAATATGCACTACAATGTGGGTGTTTCAAGATAATCTCTAAGATGGCAGAATGTAATAAATATTACATCTTACTTATATATTTATTTGATACTAAGACTATAAATTACTGTAATCAAAATTTCACTATTTCAGAGCTGAATAAATGATATGATTTAAGTTTTATTTTAAAAACATCTAATTTGTTTTAAAAATATATAAAGAAAATCATATATCTATTTTAAAATATATAATTTTCCTTAAAAGATAATGTTACTAATGATAATATCTCATTTCTTTTCTTGTTTATAAATATCTGATATTAATTTTGATATTAAATATACATCAACATCACTCATTGAACATTCTTCATAAGAAGCATCACTATTAGT